>NZ_MUFO01000018.1:0-113104 GCF_001995345.1 Salinivibrio sp. IB872
ATGGTGGATTTGCCCACGCCCATGGCAGTAGCTGCTTCGATAATCGTGTAGTTTTGTTCGAGAACAAGCTCAGCGGCTTCACGTTTAAATTCAGCGCTGAAAGTACGTCTTGTGCGTTTGGTCATGGTTTCACCTGTCATGCTATGAGGCGTATCTTAACACCTCTAATCAGGTGGCCAAATTCACTATGCCACTACAGGTGACGCGCATACAGGCTCAGCTTCTCTAGCTCTTTATCGTCGTAATCGACAATCTGGGACATAAACTCATAGAAGCGGACGAAGCTGCCTAAGTCTTTCTTAAAGATCTCAAGACGGTCTTTCTCCTGCTTGCTCTCTTTGAAGGCATTTTCCGCATTAGCGATTAATACCGCATCGCCGGTTTTCTTGGTGCGTTCAAACACATTTTTGGCGTGAATGTATTCGTCTACAGCAGAAGCATAGCGCTTGCGCCAACGGTCTATCGCAGGCTTACAGATATTACTGATCGCCGCATTAGACTTGTTTTTGGTAAAGAAGGCATCAATGAACTGCTCGACCTCCGACCAAA
The DNA here is from genome assembly GCF_001995345.1 of Salinivibrio sp. IB872. Lineage (NCBI taxonomy): Bacteria > Pseudomonadati > Pseudomonadota > Gammaproteobacteria > Vibrionales > Vibrionaceae > Salinivibrio > Salinivibrio sp. IB872. The sequence goes on from NZ_MUFO01000018.1 coordinate 550, forward strand.
GGAAGATACCGCTAGCGCGTAGCTTCTCTGATAGGTCGAAAATTTTGTCAGGATCAGTGACATCCTCAAGCTCTGCCACTTGGTAATAAGGCTGGAAAGCATCCAAAATATCTTGCGGTTCGTTGTAGAAATCAAGCACAAACGTACCGCACTCTGCTTTGCCCGGATAGATACGGTTGAGGCGAGAGAGCGTCTGCACACACTCAACGCCAGCCAGCTTTTTATCGACATACATGGCGCAGAGCTTCGGTTGGTCAAAGCCCGTTTGAAATTTATTGGCAACCAGCATCACTTGATAATCATCAGTGTTAAAGGCTTTGCGCATCTCACGCCCTTTAAGGTCAGGGTTCATGCTGTGCTCAGTAAATTTCTGATCCATAAACGCAGTGCTGTCTGGATCGGAAGCGTTAAACTCGACTTCGCCAGAAAAGGCGACCATGGCACGAATGCCCGCGTAACCATGCTCAGACACATACTTATCAAACGCCAGCTTGTAGCGCACCGCTTCTTTACGTGAGCTGGTGACTACCATGGCCTTAGCTTGACCACCTAGCAAGCCCATCACGTTCTTTTTGAAGTGCTCTATGATCACTTTCACTTTCTGTGAAATGTTGTGGTCATGCAGGCGTACCCAGTTGTTGAGCTTCACCTTGGCTTTGCCGGCATCCACTTCTTTGTCTTCCGCTTCCAGCTTTTGCTTGAGCTGATAGATCACCTTGTAGTTGGTGTAGTTTTTCAGCACATCAAGGATAAAGCCTTCTTCAATCGCCTGACGCATCGAATAGATGTGGTAAGCCATCGGCAAGTTGCGTTTAGATGCTGGCTGCTCTGGATCAGGCCTGCGACCAAACAACTCCAGCGTCTTTTGCTTTGGTGTGGCAGTAAAGGCGTAATAACTCAGGTTGGCACTGCCTCGACGCGCCGCAACAGTAGCATCGAGAATATCTTCAGATGATAATTCGATGTCATCATCGACTTCATCCGTCATCAACACTTCTTTAAGTTGACGAGCGGTTGCGCCTGTTTGTGACGAATGCGCTTCATCGGCAATGACGGCATAACGACGCGCTTTCAATGACGTTGAATTCTCAATCGCTTTTAACACATGCGGGAAGGTTTGAATGGTCACTATGATGATTGGTTGAGAGGTTTCCAGAGCCGAAGCCAACTTCTCTGATTTCGAGCCATCGCCCTCTTTACGATTGATACGCCCGACCACGCCATCAGCATGTTCAAACTGATAGATGGTATCTTGTAGCTGATCATCCAGAACGGTGCGGTCAGTGACCACAATCACCGAATCAAACTGCTTGTTACCCTTGGCATCATGCAAGGTCGAGAGTTGGTGCGCTGTCCATGCAATCGAGTTGGACTTACCCGACCCCGCACTGTGTTGAATCAGGTATTTGTTACCTGTGCCTTCTTCAATCGCAGCATTGACCAGCTTGGTAACCACATCCCACTGGTGATAACGCGGGAAGATCAGGGTTTCTTTCTTGGTTTTGCGCCCTTCCCAATCTTCCTTTTCTTCTATTTGAAGGTGGATAAAGCGCCCGATGATATTGAGCAGGTTGTCTGGGGTTAATACCTCATTCCACAAGTAGTCGGTGGCGTAGCGATTTTCATCTTCAGGAATATCATTACCCTTACCGCCATCATGCGTCCCTTTGTTAAACGGCAAGAAGAAGGTATCGGTACCCGCGAGTTTAGTCGCCATGTAGACTTCATACTGGCTTACCGCAAAATGCACTAACGCACCGCGTTTAAAGCTTAGAAGCGGCTCTGGCTTTTTGGTGGCTGGGTCTTTCGGTAAACGGGTTAGCTTGTATTGCGCAATGGCGTTTTCGACCGCTTGTTTGAATTCAGATTTCAGCTCAAGGGTAGAGACAGGCAAACCATTAACGAACAACACCAAGTCAATACGCCACTTCTTGGCTTGCTTGCCTGTCGCTTCAAATTCCGCCTGCGTGGCATACGGGCTGTAAACCAGCTCTGGCACAATACGGCAGATGTTTTGCTGATAACGCGCCAAAGTTTCAGGGTTGAGGTTATGCTCGGGCTTAAACTGACACAATTCAAAACGGGCATTGCGAATTTTCAAACCATGACGTAACACGCCCAAGGTGCCAAAGGTGCGTGATGCACGGTCAGTTGCGTTCTCATCGGCTTTTTTAAGCTGAGCCACCAAGGCATCAAGGAAGTGACGCTCTGAATCGGTTGGGAAAACTTTGCAGAACTTCTCCCACTCTTTCGGCTGCGTTTCTTTGATAAAGGTCAGCACATCCGCTTCGTATAATGCCGATTCGCGGTTATAGCCCTCTCCCGTGCCCTGCACCCAGCCACTGGCCACCATCTGGCGGATGATGTCGTCCTGAAATATCCGTTCTTGTGTGGTGTCTTTCATAACCATTCTCTTATTCTACTTGGGCGGTTTGTTCCAACGCTTGCTGTTGAGATGTTGGTGCTTGCCAGTTGCGCACATCGATCTTGCCAGTGACTGCGGCTGAGATTAGGGCGGTGCGGCGTTCTTGGGAAAGCTCAACAAAGTCCATTGTCTTTTTAATAATTTGATCAAAGCGATTTAGTTTAGTGTTGATATCTACCACTATCTGCTTTTGCTCATCAATTGGGGGAATCGTAACTTTGAAATTACTGATTAGCTCACAATTGAGAGCCGCTTGGTTCCCTCCTCGAGCACATTCACGTATTTCATTGTACGCAGCTTGCAAGACTAGATAACCGTATTCGGAATCCAACCTGCTATCTGGAATTATTGCTGCTAAGTTTTGGTTAATTGTTGCCTCTATCCGAGTAATAGCAGACATTCCTCTGGTTTTACCCTGACCAATCATTCCCATAACAAGAGTGCCAACAGGAAGTAGCTCCACTGAGCATTCTTTCAGTGCTTTCTCAGAAATATAGTCTGATGCAGTAGTGATGTTATATTGATTAACGGAACCGGATGACAGCCAAGGCACTTCCTTTTTATCCCAATAAGATAGGTTTACTTTACTTGGAGTCGAACCATTTATAACTCTGCTGTAATAACCTAACCTACCAACATCCCAATGCTCAGGCACTTCCCCTAACCACTCAACACCAGAATCCTTCATTGGTGCTTGTGGGTTCAACCCTTTGGTCACAGCATGGCTGATCACCGCTTGGCGTTTTTCTTTCAGCAGCTTAATCAATTGATGCTGCTTTTCGATCAAGGTGTCAATTTTGGCGGTTTCGTGATCGAGGAAGTTGGTTATAACATCTGCTTCATGTTCACTCGGTAACGGCATATCGAGGTTATCGATTGTGTTCATGCCCAAGTTTTTCTGAGTGTTTGAATTAGCAAAGACTTCACATTGGGCTTGAAGCATACTTGATTGCAGGCAGTAATATATATATTTCCCATATTTATTGCTCTTTGCTGTGATGACAGCTAAAGGCGACCAAACATTAAAATCTATATTACTGTCAACATAGGCTACCTTTCCCACCGATGCGGCCTTACCCAGCAAAACATCACCTTGCTTTGGATGACATTTCATTGAGTAACGTACATGGTCTTCTTCTGATATGTATCGGCAACCATTAAAAACCAATTTGTTATCTTGAATTCCATCAACTGATAAAAAGGGAATACCATCGTCCGTAAATTTAGGCGTTTCATGAGGGCCATCTTTTACAAAGCCAGAACAAATATACTTTAATGGGACAAGCTGCCATGATGCTGGCAAGCAACTTATCCATTTGTTGTTCCAGCTTCTATATTCTGAATATTCCTGATACTTCCCCATTACGAATGTACCTCTTGCAGAAGCTTCATAATGTCGGCACTGACGGCATCCAAATCGGCATCAATTTCTACCAAGTCACGCGGCGGCTGGTAGACATAGAAATGGCGGTTGAATGGGATTTCATAACCCACCACACCAATCTCTTTGTCTTTTTCATCACGCTTATCTGCGTTAATCCATGCATCAGCAACGTGTGGTTGCACCTCGCGTGCAAAGTATCTCTCAATCAAGCGAATGGTGGTGACACTTGGGTCAAGCGGTACATTCTCGTTATCACGCAATTCGCCATCTTGTTGGAACTCCACCACTTTGCCTTTGTAATCAAATGCACCGTATAGCGGCTGCGCCTCTTCTTTCAGCACTTTTTTGATCACAGGTTCAGCATCTTGGTTCTTCCACGTTACCGCATCAATAAATTGCTTCTTCTGCTTGGCATCGAACTTGATGCCTGTCGCCTTGAATGCGCCTTTCAGCGTCAGTTCAAACTGGTTGAAATCGTCGGATTGCTGCGATTTTCCACCAAGACTGTCTCCCACAGCAATTTGCAGGGCTTTCGCTGCATCCATCAGGGCTTTCTGGCTTAGCCACAGCTTGCTATCCAGCACGTCTTTGATTTGCTTTTCTTTAAGCTCAGGGAAGTCGGCTTTGATCAAGACACGAACTTCCTTTTCCACGTCACTCAATGAGCCGTAGGTGTCTTCCGTCCACTCAGTGCCAAATTGCTCAAAGACCGCCTGCATGACGGCATTAAACGGCTTGGGTGCAAAGCGCAGTGATTCAACTGCTTCATCGGTGATTTGTGCTGACAGACGCAATGGACGCTCGATAGTGAGGCGACGATAGCCAAACTCATGCGTATTAAAAATTTTGCTGGCGAAGTGTTTTTTATTGTCCGTCACTCCATCTTGGGTCAAGGTATCAATTTCTTCATAGTCACCAAAGTTTTTGGTGATGGTGCGAATTTCGTCATCCGTTAAATAGTGACGCTTAGAGCCTAATGATTTACGCATTTTCGTGCTGAGGTTAGCCGCGTTGATAAGCTGCACCTTGCCTTTACGCTCTGGGTCTTTCTTGTTCGTCAGTACCCAAACATAGGTCGCAATGCCTGTGTTATAGAACATGTCGGTTGGCAGCGCGACAATCGCTTCAAGTAGATCCGCTTCAAGGATGTAGCGGCGTATTTCACTCTCACCGCTACCCGCGCCACCGGTAAAGAGTGGTGAACCATTGAGGATAATGCCGATACGACCACCATCGGTAACTTGGTTGTCCGTAGTCTTCTTGTCACGCATCTTGCTGATAAGGTGCATCAAAAAGAGCAACGAACCATCAGACACACGCGGTAAGCCTGCGCCAAAGCGCCCATCAAAGCCTTTTTGCTGGTGCTCATCTTTGATGTCACTTTCAATTTTTTTCCAATCCACTCCAAACGGCGGGTTGGATAACATGTAATCAAATTTATCGCTGGGCAGTTGATCATTGGATAAGGTGTTACCCAGCTTGATACGGTCAACGTCTTGCCCTTTGATCAGCATATCGGCTTTACAAATCGCGTAGGATTCTGGGTTTAGCTCTTGACCAAACGCGCGCATCACCGCGTTAGGGTTCATCTCCGCCACATACTCCATACCTGAAGACAAGAAGCCGCCCGTACCGGCAGTTGGATCGTAAATGGTACGAATAATCCCATCTTGGCTGAGCGCCTGATCATCGGCCATAAAGACCAACGAGGTGGTCAGGCGCACGATATCACGCGGCGTAAAGTGCTCACCCGCCGTTTCATTCGAGCTTTCCGCAAAGCGGCGGATCAACTCTTCAAACACCAAGCCCATCTCATAGTTTGAGATTTTGCTTGGGCTAAGGTCGGTGGTGGCGAATGTCTTCACCACTTTGTAAAGCAGATTGGCATCTTCCAGCAGCCCGACAAATTCATCAAACTTGAAGTGCTCGAAGATCTCCCGCGCATCTTTGGAGAATGACTGCACGTATTTATCAAGGTTCTCCTTGATGTTGCTTTGTCCCATCTTGCCAAGGTTCATTGGCGAGGTATTAAAGAATGACAAACCATCTGGCTGAGCTGGCGATTTTGTTGCACGCAGCAAGAACTTTTCCTGCGCATCCTCTGGCAGGTTCATCGCTTTGATGCGCTCATATTCGGCAACCACGGCATCTTTGCTTGGCTCAAGCACACACTCAAGGCGACGAAGCAGGGTAAACGGCAGGATCACACGGCCGTATTGAGATTGTTTGAAGTCACCGCGAAGCAGGTCAGCCACCGACCAGATAAAGGCAGCGGTTTGGGAGAAGTTGTTGTTGGTCATTAAAAATGCCCTGAATGAAATACATATCAAATTGAAGGCATTATATCTAAGAATAGACTAGCTGTCTGATACCCCAAGCATCCTTTCACATTGGGCGTTAATACTACCCCATTCCTCTCGTTGGTTTTGCACGTCTCTGTCGTCACAATGTACACGACGTGTTAGCTTGAGGCCCCCGACCTTACTTTTGATAAATACTTCAATATTTGAGTATTTTATCCCCTACAGAGCGTGACCATTCTTCCTAATTCTCTCAACCTCTCTTATTAAAAAGAAATATGTTAATAGCATTAAAGGGAATCCAATAACGAGGCCCTTATAATGAAAAGAAACTATCCATTCGCATTAGCAATCAGCCTGTTTATCTATTCAGCCACAGCACATTCAGAGGCTATTCTCCATGCTTTTAATTGGCCGTATCAGCTTGTAGAAGCAAGAGCAGAGCACATTGCTGAAGCTGGTTACAAGAAGGTGTTAGTGGCGCCAGCTATGAAGTCGTCTGGCACAGAGTGGTGGGCACGCTATCAGCCTCAAGATCTGCGTGTTATCGACTCCCCATTAGGCAATAAACAAGACTTTCAAGCCATGATTGCAGCCCTCGGCCAGCATGGTGTGGCTGTCTATGCCGATGTGGTGCTCAACCATATGGCGAATGAAAGCGGATTACGTGACGATCTTAATTACCCCAGCGCACAGGTCTTAGAACACTACGCGCAGAACCAAGAAGCGTTCGAGCAGCAAACACTGTTTGGGCAGCTCTCGCAGCATTTGTTTTCCAGCATGGACTTTCATCCAGAAGGCTGTATCACTCAGTGGCATGACCCAGGCCATGTGCAATATTGGCGTTTGTGCGGTGGAGAGGGAGATGTAGGCTTACCCGATTTAGACCCGAATCAGTGGGTGGTGGAGCAACAGCGTGCATATTTATCAGCGCTAAAAGTGATGGGAGTGAAAGGGTTTCGGGTCGATGCAGTCAAACACATGAGCATGTATCACATCAATCAGGTCTTTACGGATGCCATTCGTGAAGGCATGCATATTTTTGGCGAAGTGATCACCAGTGGTGGGGCCGGCGACCAAAGCTATGAGGCGTTTCTTTTACCTTATTTACAACAAACCACCCATAGCGCTTATGACTTTCCTTTATTCTCGCAAATCCGTCGCGCGTTTTCGTTCCAAGGTAGCCTCACTCAGTTGCATCATCCTGAAAGTGTTGGTCAAGCGCTGGATAAACACCGAGCGATCACCTTTACCATTACCCACGACATACCGACTAACGATGGCTTTCGCTACCAAATCATGGATCCCACTGATGAAGCGCTCGCCTATGCCTATATTCTTGGCAAAGACGGAGGGAGTCCGCTGATCTATAGTGATGAGCTTTCTGCAGGCGAAGACAAAGATAACGGCCGGTGGCAAGGCGTGTGGAAGCAACCTGCGATGAAGGCCATGCTCCGCTTTCACAATGCAATGCACGGCAAGCCAATGACGGTGATTGGCAGCACCCAATGTCTGCTGTTATTTAAGCGCGACCAAGCCGGTATTGTGGCGATCAATAAGTGTGACGAGCCCCAATCTTATACCATGGATACACGCGAATACCCACTTAACTGGTATCGCCCTTATTATGATGTGTTAAGTGATGCGACCACCACCATCGCATCGGATTTTCACACTATCACCATTCCTGCTCGCTCGGCGCAGATGTATATGCATTAATCTATGTCGCCGCCGTCTTGCTATACCAAGCGGCGGATTGACAGTCAGTGAAATCCGCCGCACTCTATCTTAAAAAGTGGACAAACTGGGTGTCATGATGACTGTGAATTTTGAACAAAAAATCCGTCCAGATCGGCCTTTTAGAACGCAAACGAACGGCGATTTGATGAAGCAGTTTGAAAGCGATCGTGGACGGATCATTAACTCTGCCGCTGTACGCCGTTTGCAACAAAAAACCCAAGTTTTTCCACTTGAACGCAATGCCGCGGTGCGCAGCCGTCTCACCCACTCTTTAGAGGTCCAGCAAGTCGGGCGCTATATCAGTCAACTGATTGCCGACAAACTGTCTGCCTCGCAACTCGCTCCCCCGCTCGACCGCTGCTTGGAAACCTTGGTTGAGATGGCTTGCCTGATGCACGACATAGGTAACCCACCGTTCGGACACTTTGGCGAGCAAGCGCTCAGTGATTGGCTCAGTGAACAGGTCCCGTCTATCTATCGTCAACATTTTAACGACGAACTGCCTGAGAAAGTACAGCGCGACCTCTGTCATTTTGAAGGCAACGCACAAGGCATACGGCTGATCCATACCTTACAACAGCTGAACCTCACCTATTCGCAAGTCTCCGGCATTCTTAAATACACTCGGTGTGGTAGCGAGCCGAAACCTGCAGATGACGACGACCGCGCGTACCTTAAAAAGAAAGTCGGCTATTTTCTCAGTGAACACGCGTACATTGGCGATTTGCAAAAAACGCTCGCCATCTCGCCCGGCTGTCGTGCCCCAGTCAGTTACATCATGGAAGCGGCCGATGATATTTCTTATGGCATTGCCGATTTAGAAGACGCCGTTGAAAAAGGCGTACTGACTCTCGCGGATTTGAAAGCGGCCTTAAAGGCAACCTTTGTACAGCTTACCCAAGCCAGTGAGGAGCATGACGACAACACCATGGCGACCATGTTAGAGAATGCTGAAAAGCGCAGCCACGGCAGTGACAGTCAGTTTTTTGTCTTCTTGCGTGTGGAGGTCAATAAACGCTTGCCTCGCCATGCCGCCCAACGCTTTGTCGACCATTTGCCCGCCGTCATTGATGGCACCTTTAATCACGCGCTAATTGAAGATAACAGCGTCAATCATTTACTTGTACAAACCTTTAAAAACGTCGCCAAAGCGCATGCCTTTTGTCACCCTGAAGTGGAACGCCGCGAGCTACAAGGCTATCGCGTCATCCATGGTTTGATGAGCATCTATCGTCCACTCCTCACCTTGCCCAGTGAGGTGTTTACAGCCTTAGTTAATGGCGAGCCGGTCAAGCCACAGGCGTCGATATACACCCAGCGGCTATTTAAAAAACTGCCTGAAAAACATAAAAAAGCCTATCGCGACGCGGTACAAAAACAGGCCCTAGCGGAGCAGATCCCTTCTGCCACTGCGCGTGAGTTCTATTTTCGTACTCGCCTGCTAATTGACTATATCAGCGGTATGACGGACCAATACGCATTCGACGAATACCGCGCCTTTCATGTGATTGAAGAGGGATAAAAAAACCGCTCCGTGGTTGGGAGCGGTTTTTTGCGATGAGGCTATTAGCCAAAGCGCTTTTGCCACTTATCAATCACCGTGGCACCAATCAAATCGCCTTGCACATTGACCGCGGTACGGAAAGTATCGAGTGGGCGCTCAATGATCAGCAAAATAGCAATGGCTTCCAGTGGAATACCGGCAGCTAGCAACACCAACTGCATACCCGACATCGAGCCCGACGGCATGCCCGGCGCGCCTACCGACGAAACCATCGCCATAATGAAGATCATCACAATGCCGGTCGTCGACAGGTCAATGCCGAACAGCTGTGCGAGGAACACCGCAGCAATGCCTTCAAATAACGCGGTGCCATCCATGTTCATCACCGCGCCCAACGGCAAGACCATGCTCGCGGTCGACGGGGTAACCTTAAGCTCTTCTTTGGCAGCCTGCATCGATACGGGCAGTGTCGCAGCACTGGATGAAGTGGCAAACGCCATCGCCAGCGGTGCAGAAATGGCGCGAAACAGACTCACAAAGCCAATACCACCAGCAATGCGTGCAATAAGCGGCAACACGATCAGTGCATGGATCATCGTCAGTCCAAACACCAAAGCAGCGAAGCTAAATAGCTGACCAAATAGATCGTTATCCCCTTTGTGGGAGAATTGGAAAACAATCGCAAACACTGCAAATGGCGCCAGCTTGATAATGCCTGCCACCATGGTGTTAATGCCTTTATTCAGCCCGCGAATGGTCTCGAATAATGGGTGCGACTCTGGCAGTGCGACAATCAGCGAAATGCCGAACAAAATGGTGAACACCACAATCGCCAACAGGTTACCCTGAGTCACCGCGGCAAACGGATTCACCAACGCCATATTAATAAGTTTGGTGGCAATGGCTCCAGCCCCCGCAGCATCTTGGTTGATAAAGCTAATGCTCTCATCCACAGGCGGCGCATTGGTGAGCGGTTGCCATTCGGGCATCATGAGTGCTGCGCCAAGGCCAATGGTGATCGCGATGGTGGTGGTAAAACCGTAAAACAAAAGTGTTGCACCACCTAGGCGCTTAAGGCGAACCACATTGCCAATATTACTGATCCCTTCCAGTAACGAGAGCAATACCATCACGCCGACCACGGCTTTGAGTAGACCGATATAACTGACCTTGGCAAGCATAAGCAACGGATACCAAGTGGTCTGTTCCGCGTTCTCAATGGGGCCGAATATCGTGCCCACCAGCCAAGCCAGTGCGGCCGCCACTGCAATTTGCAATGGCAAAGAATGTCTAAGGGTTTTCCACATTGTCTTTTCCCTAATCACAGCGTTATAGCTGCATAATGATGATTTATCTGCATTTTTGTAGCGAATTGGCGACAAATCATAGCAAGTAGCGGAATTCAGCTCATGTAAAAGTTATGAACAATCTGGAATAACTAGTAACAAAATGGTTGGTTGGCGAATGAGACCACACTTTTCACTGCAAATACCAAGAAAGCGCATGATAAAAAAGCCCGCCATTAAGGCGGACTAGGGATCACCACAAAGCCATTATTGGGGGCGTTGGTTTTGTGGGTTGAGCTCTAAGTTGACGGGGGTATCTAGCTCTTGGTTCAAGGCTTTTTCAAGTTCTGCCACATTGGTGTCCGGTGTGGCTTCAAGTAGGGCAACGCCCTCTAGGTAACTTACCAAACTTAAACCGTATTTTTGAGCCAGCTCACTCGCGTGCGCTTCGGTTGCTTTGACCAAAATAGAGCCGGTAACAGTCAAAGGCGTGCTTTGCGCGGATACAGCGACCTTATCGCCAACCATCACGCCCATTTGTTCACCGCTCATGCTGCGAGCGCTGTTGGCCGTATCCACCACCACGTAGTCTTGGCCGTTCAATTGCACGCTACCTGCGCTAACACTCAAGCTAAAGCCCATGATAGCGAGTGCTGAGATCATCTTTTTCATACTTCGTCTCCTATTAACCACGGTGACCGATAACACGCAGTGACCATTGGGTTAGTTTGCCATCATCGCGGTTGTTGGGCATGGATTTAACCTCGCCACCTAAGGTGTACTGGCGTGTATCACCGTCAGTATCCGTGACATAGAGCGTCCACTGACCTTGCGATGCTTCACCATTAAATTTGTGCGATAGCATTAAATGGTCGGTAAAACCTTCTGGATAGGTGGGATCCAAGGTGTTTGACAGCATACTGTTACGTGGTGACATCAATACGCTGCGAGTCCCTGCGGGCGACTCTAACTCAATGAGCAAATCAGACATACGGCTGTGCTCAATCGAGGTACGCACTTGTACCGCCTCGATAGTGAGGTTATCGGCTACTTGCACACTGTCTGATGTCGCTACCGCCCCAGCATCGGCTATCGCAAGCCCAGTTTCACCCTCTTGGTTATGATAAGACCACGCCCAATCCGTGAACACTTGTGCAGGAAGTGGCTGATATGTCTTCGCCGCATCGAGTGCCGCATTGACATCAATCAAACCAAACCCATAGGTTGGGCTATACCAACGCCCCGCAGCATTTTGTTTCCAGCCCTCTAGGCCAATCACCGTGCGCTCACCACCACGTGCTGTTTGATAGGTTAAAAGAACATCGGCATCGTCTGCATCAACCCGTGTCGCGGTCGTCGCTAATAGGTGACGAATATCGCGCTGCGATAGGTTCGGGTAGGCTGACATCATCAACGCAAATGCCCCTGAGGTATTTGGCGCCGCCGAGGAGGTCCCGTTCATCACGCTGTTGAAATCACAGGTGTTATCTATCTCCGTGCCACCGTGCAGGTCGTGCGAATCGTAAGGAATACTATCATCACGGTTATATCCCATCGTACAACCGGAGAGGTCCGTGGTGATATGAGCGGGTTTATTGGTGCCATACTCCCCACCCGGTGCAGTCAGGAACACATTGCTCCCGACCGACGAGTAGGAAGAACGTTCGCCGTCTGCATTGAGCGCGCTGACCGTGACGTTCCAATAATTCGCATTATCAGACGATTGGTTGCTGTTCTGCCACGGTAACCCGTGGTTCCCGTCGACAGGACCGAAGCGCTCACGATTAAACGAAGTACGCTTATAACCATTTCCCGCTGATTTGATGAATACCGCCCCCAGTCCGCCAAAGGCTTCCGTGCTCATTTTTTTGTATTGGGCGTTCTGGCGACCATCATAGCTCATTGGGTCATCGCTGTAGGGATAGCTGCGCACCCCGGAACCACCATAGCTTTGGTTGAATATGCGGACATCATCCGAATAGCCTTCACGGCCATGGCTGATCTCCCATGCATTCTGGCTTTGATATGCGAGGTAGTTATACCCTTGCAGGTTGGCAAGCGGCGCAACCCCCATACCGCCAAGGCCGTTATCTCGCACTGCGGCGATGATGCCAGCCACCGAAGTACCGTGTGCGGTATTACGGTTACTCCAGCCTTCTGGCGTAGGGTCATTGTCACGATTGACAAAATCGTAAGATTTACCTGCTCGGACATTGGCGGCCAAGTCTGGGTGGCCAATCTCCAACCCATCATCGACAACAGCGACATTGACGTTTTGGCCCAGAATAGCCTGTCGGTGAGCCCACCAAAGGTTTAGGTCGTTCCCCGCTTGCCCACCTTCGCGGGCAAAGGCTTTTTGACCACTGTTGAGTAAGTGCCACTGCTGTGCTGTAAATGGGTCGTCGCCCGGCAAACAACGCTCTGCACTAGTGCGACTAATATCAACAGGTTCATTGCCCGTTAACGCCACACAAGCTTGTGGATCGGGCTCGACAGGCTCAGGTACTTTTGCCATCGCCCACGCCCCGGAGGTGTGGAAAAGCGCGCCGATAATCAACGCAAGAGAGCTGTGTTTGTGCATTTATCATTCCTTTTTACACTAACTAGACGTGTCTCGATTCTGAGAGACCCATCATTAGTAAAAATAAATAACCTAATGATAAACAAGCAATTAAAGAAGATGTGATCTTGTGCCTAGCTTTTAAACAAAAATCATCTAAAAAACTGACCACACCCCGCATTTGTTAACATTTAATTCACGTAAAAAATCAAATATTGCGACAAAACAGGCAATATAAAAAAGTAATAAGGTATACTTTTTTATTTTAAGGGAATTATCACAGAATTATTTAAGAAATGATGTAAACGCTTCACCTCGACGCACTCCGACAAATCGGCTATTCGCCGTGTCCCCCCTTTCTCAGCCCGCAACCCAAAGAGTCATTGCCCCATCGACGAGGGAGAGATGACGTCGAAGACGGGTAAATCATCTACACTCATTAATGATAGGAAAATCAATAAAGCAAGCGGATATTAATGGGAATAGTAAGGCGGATACCTTGAGTAAAGCGTCACTTGATGAGTTTAAACAGTACTTTTTTGATGCGCTGGATATCGTGCCATTGCCCTTATTGATATCGGAAGGGATTGTGACTGATGAAATTGGCAATAACAATCGCGTCCATATTTTCTTTAATCAAGCCTTCCGACAAGAACTCGGCTATACCCTAGATAGTATGCCAGACATCTACCAATGGTTTGAAAAAGCCTATCCGGATCCTACCTATCGGCAAGATGTCATTAACCAGTGGCATCGAGCCGTGCACGAGGCGCAAGCACGCGGTGAACGTACCGTTGAACTTCCGGCATTAATCACCCATGCCAATGGAGAGCAGCGTTGGTATGCGGTCACGGCACAAGTCGATGTCACGCCAAACCCAGATTGGCACATCGTTGTATTTCGAGATATCCATCAACTCAAGACTTCACTCGATGAGACGACGCACGCCTCTCTGACTGATAGTCTGACCCAGCTAGCAAACCGGCGCGGTCTAACAGAATGGTTTAAGCAATATAGTCATCGCACTGCACTCGGCACTATTGTGTTAGATATTGACCGATTTAAGCAGGTCAACGATAGCTTAGGGCATATTGCGGGGGACCGGTTGTTAGTCCAGATCGCAAGCCAACTTAAGCAGTTTTCACCGTCGAAAGCATGCTGTGCCCGTTGGGGAGGCGAAGAGTTTGTTATTATCATACCGGACTGTACACGCCAGGACGTGCTCCAGCTGGCCAACACCCTTTGCCATCATGTTTACCAAGAAGGGTTCTTGTGGCATGCCACTCGCCATCAGGTTAGCGTCAGCGCAGGCATTAGCTTCACAGAAGCGGACCATCATTCACTGGATGAGGTGGTTGCGCGCGCGGACCGAGCAATGTATACCGCCAAACAGCGTGGCCGCAATCAGGTATGCGTGGATCTCCCATAAGCTGCCAATCGTTTACTACTGTCGCATTGCCGCTCGCGGTGTCCAGATCCTATCGAACGTCCCGCCAAGTAAACACCATGTAAACTTGGGATCATCAGCCTCTCCTTTCGCTACATTGTCATTTTGACAGCCTAGATCCCAAATGCGACTTCATCCAACCCCCGCCTGTGGGCGAGTGATGCCGTTATCACGTATCATAAATCAACCCTAAGGAGCCTTTATGAGTTGGATTGAAACGAACGAGGCCATCTTCCGGCTGAGTGTGTTTGTCGCCGTGCTGGCGGTGATGCTACTCGCTGAGTGGCGTAGGCCCAAGCGCCCCCTCACCAGAACACGGCGAGAGCGCTGGCGTGGCAATATTAGTTTGACGGTGTTTAACACCCTAACATTACGCTTGTTTGCCCCGCTAACGGCGGTCGGTACTGCGGCTTGGGCTCAAGCCCATCATGTGGGCGTGTTCAATGTCCTCGCTCTACCCGAGGTATTCGCGATAATACTGACACTGTTGCTGATGGATTTGGCCATTTGGTATCAACACAAGCTATTTCATCAATGGCCTTGGCTATGGCGTTTACATCTTGTCCACCACGCGGACATGGACATTGATGTCACCACGGGAGCACGTTTTCATACCGTAGAAATTTGGCTTTCCATGCTGATTAAATGTTTAGTTGTCATGATACTCGGTGCGCCTGTGATGGGAGTGATCCTTTTTGAGACCTTGCTAAGCGGCATGGCCATGTTTAATCACAGTAATGTCGCCTTGCCCAAACAGGTAGATGCATGGTTACGGCGCGTTATCGTTACCCCCGATATGCACCGGGTGCACCACTCGACCCGTTTTCATGAGTGCAATGCCAACTATGGTTTTAATCTGTCTTGCTGGGACCGCTGGTTTGGTACCTATGTGCCGCAACCGCGTAAAGGCCATCACGGGATGCGTATCGGCTTAGCCGAAGTCAGCCAAGCCACTGACGCCAGTCATATTTTGGGGATGCTGCGTTTACCTTTGCGTTGGCGTATACTTCAGCGCGCCTATCAAAATAACAAGGAGACGCAGGCGCATGAGCCAAGTCATCGTCACATCCAAAAACCCCGCTAAAATCGCCGCCGTTGAAGCTGCCTTTCGTGATGTTTTTCCTGAACAGCCCTTTACGTTTACCGGTGTCGCGGTCCCCAGCGACGTGCCAGACCAACCCATGACAGAGAAAGAAACCTATGCCGGTGCCTGCAACCGTGTTCAGCATGCCAAAGCAAAATACGAAGGGGATTTTTACGTCGGGGTAGAAGCCGGACTAGACCACCAGCATACCTTTGCGTGGATGGTGATCGACGATGGGACGACACGCGGTGAAGCGCGCTCAGCCTCTCTACCGCTTCCGCCAGAGGCACTGCGCGCATTACACCATGGCGAGGAGCTGGGGGATGTGATGGATCGTATGTTCAGCGAGCAGAACGTGAAGCAAAAAGGCGGTGCGATTGGTATGCTCACTGGGCATCGCTTAACGCGCTCAAGCGTTTACCATCAGGCACTTATCTTAGCCTTGATTCCGTTTCTACATCCTCATCTTTACCGCTGATAAGCCAAGAAAAAACGGAGCCAGAAGGCTCCGTTATCAATAAAACTGTGGCGTTTCCGCTAGTCGGTGTGCGCTTTCTGCTCTGCTTCGCTTTTGAGTAAACGCGCCAGCCACGCTTTACTGTCATCATCAAGGCGCTTGAGCTCATTGGATCCGCGCGTCACGGTAGCGATGCCAACCCCCAGCAACTGACTCAGTTGGCGCTGGCTCATTTTACCTTCCAATAGCTCGTGTAAAATATTGATCCTCGCGACCAAGGTATCACGCTCATCTGGCGTCAGTAGCGCCGTCAGCAACGCATCATCATGGCCATCTTGTCCGGCACGACGCACTAAAGCGATAACATCTTGCCACCCTGAAAATGCAGGTGATTGCGACATGGTTTCCTCTCACGGTTAACGTCAGTGCGGCAAGTGTACCATTAATAACGTTTCGCTAACTCGTTGGCCCGTAAAAATTGAACCGGCTCCCCCAATAGCTGACGGTAATAAATTTCAAACATCAGCACATTTTGCACATAATGACGGGTCTCATAAAACGGGATCGACTCGATAAAGGCAATCGCATCCATATGACCTTGCGATCGCTCCAACCAACGTGACACCCGATGCGGGCCAGCATTATAGGCAGCAAAAGCTAAGATGCGATTACTTTCAAAGCGATCCAGCATCATTTTTAGATAGCCACTGCCAAGACGAATGTTCACCCCAGGATCGCTTAAACTCGCCGGCCCTTCGTAGTCATAGCCAAGCTCCCGCGATGTTTCTCGCGCCGTCCGCGGCATGAGCTGCATTAAGCCCCGCGCGCCAACATGAGACACCGCGTGAGTAAAGAAGGCACTCTCTTGCCGAGACAACGCCATTAACGTGGTTTTATCCACCCCTCGCTCACGGCTGAAAAACTCAAACCACCACTGATGGGCAAGCGGGAAACGCAACGATAAGTGATCCCACATTTTTCCGGCGATCGTTGCCTGCACCGCCAAGTGATACCAGTGATTTTTACTGGCGTATGCCGCCAATAACGCAATTTGCGCGTCACTGGCACGGTTGAGGACGTAATACCATTCACGTTTCGCGGCATAGATTTTGTTCAGCGCAATCAGCTCATCCACTCGCGCTAACACATCTTTCACTGGCATCAGCCCTTCTTCTTTGAGTACCGCTGATCGGGAAGGAATATGAATAGCTTGATCCAAATGCTGCGCCGCAGCGACACTGTAGAAGTTGCGCTCTCCCACCATGCTGGCGAAGGCACGATTAGCTTGCTCACTATCCCCTAACTCGAGCTGAATGCGCGCATCCCAATAGCGCCACTTCAACGATTGCTTCTCGCTATCACTGAGCAGCGACAGCCACGCATTAAGCGCGTGCCAATCATCGTCCAATAACGCCAACCGGAAGCGTCGCTCAATCAAGCCATCGTTGCGGGTATTGCGAAGCATGCGATCACGCCACCCCGCAAGAGCAGGATCGTCATCGTTCATCAATTGGCTGATCAGGTAATCGGCAATTTCTTGGCGTTCACGCTTATCATAATGTTGCCCTTCAACCGTACGACGAAACTGACGAATGGCTTGCGCTTCGTCTTTACGCGACAAGCGTTCAAATGCCAGTCGGGTTAGCTTTTGGTTAAAAGGCGTCACCTGACTGCGCTTGGAAAAATCAGCCACCTTCTCAGGCTCATCATAAAGCGCCAGTACCTGCTCGCCTTGTGGCTGATAAGACGCCGGTAATTGGCGATTTAAATACCGCATCAGGCTGCGATTACGTGCTTCAAAGGTTAATAGCATCCGCTGTAAGATCAGCTCTCCGGTTAAGAGTTTTTGCTCAGATAAAAAACCGAATAAGGGATCGCAAGCGCTGTCTACCGACTGACCCGAGAGATAAAGCGATTTCGCCCCACTGCGCGCCAATGCGCGGTTACCAGCCTGACTGTGGGCGTAATAATACTGGCACTGATAACGCTCACCACGCGGGACTTCGGTCTGAAAAGCCACCAAGGTTTTCCATTCCCCTCGGTCGGCAAGCAAGGTCAAATAGTCGGCCCGCAAACTGTTTACAAAAGGCAACGAATTGTAGCGGTTGATAAAGTTAGTGACCGACTTGTGCGACTTTAATGACAAATTGCGAGTAAAGTCACGATAGTCCAAATAGGGATAAAGCGGATAATCGCGAAGCTGGCCCTTTAAGGTGCGAAAGCGCTTGAGGTCACCACGCTCGATGGCGTCGATTGCGGCTTCATATTGGCGCTGTTGCGGCGTTAATTCGGTGCCGTCGGGGGTAGCTGAGGCCAACACCGCCGGCGCGGCAAAGCTGGATGTCACTAATACGCCTGACACTAAAGGGCGCGAGAAGGCACGGACACAGGCGACAGCGAGACGATACGCTGCGCCATATGGCCGGGAGAAGGCAGTGAGTAATTCCATGTCAACGGTTGCTCCTGTGTTCCTAACATCGAGTAGACAACAGCCTGGCAGGCAAATTCCCTCGATGTTAACGCCTGAATATGACGATCACTGTTAAACTTGGCAAAGTTAACGTTAGAATAGCGTCTTTCACTCCACAACTATTAACGCGAGCAGAAATGGCTGAGTACGTATATACCATGTCGCGGGTGAGCAAGATCGTGCCACCTAAGCGCCAAATTCTGAAAGATATTTCTCTATGTTTCTTCCCCGGCGCCAAGATCGGTGTGTTGGGTCTAAACGGTGCGGGTAAATCGACCCTATTGCGCATCATGGCCGGTATCGATACCGACATTGAGGGTGAAGCCCGTGCGCAACCAGGCTTAAAAGTGGGTTATCTGCCCCAAGAACCGGTATTGGACGAAGACAAAACGGTTCGTGAAACCGTCGAAGAAGCGGTTGCCGATGTTAAAGACGCGTTGAACCGACTCGATGCGGTTTACGCGGCTTACGCTGATCCAGATGCAGATTTTGACGCCTTGGCGCAAGAACAAGGCGAACTGGAAGCCTTGATCCAAGCGAAAGACGGTCACAACCTCGACAACGCCCTTGAACGTGCCGCTGACGCCTTGCGCCTCCCTGAGTGGGATGCACAAATTAAGCACCTTTCGGGTGGTGAGCGCCGTCGTGTTGCCATTTGTCGCTTGCTCCTTGAGAAACCAGATATGCTGCTTCTTGATGAGCCAACCAACCACTTGGATGCCGAATCTGTTGCATGGCTTGAGCGCTTCTTGGTCGATTACACCGGTACTGTGGTGGCGATTACCCACGACCGCTACTTCTTGGATAACGCTGCTGGCTGGATTCTGGAGCTTGACCGTGGTGAAGGTATTCCTTGGGAAGGTAACTATACCTCCTGGCTGGAACAGAAAGACGTTCGCTTGAAGCAAGAAGCGTCACAAGAAAAAGCACGTCAAAAAACCATCGAGAAAGAGCTCGAGTGGGTGCGTCAGAATCCAAAAGGACGTCAGGCCAAATCTAAAGCGCGTATGGCGCGTTTCGAAGAGCTTAATACGTCGGATTATCAACGCCGTAACGAGACCAATGAGCTGTTTATCCCGCCGGGTCCACGCTTAGGCGACAAGGTCATTGAGGTGAACAACCTCACCAAATCCTTTGGGGATCGTGTCTTGATTGACGATTTATCGTTCAGTGTGCCTAAAGGGGCCATCGTCGGTATTATCGGTCCAAACGGTGCAGGTAAATCGACGCTGTTTAAGATGCTAAGTGGCACTGAGCAACCAGACTCAGGCACCGTGGAAGTGGGTGACACCGTCCAATTGGCATCGGTGGATCAGTTCCGTGACAGCATGGATGACAATAACACTGTCTACGACGAGATCTCAGAAGGAGCGGACATCATTCGCATTAACAACTTTGAGTTGCCAGCGCGCGCCTATGTGTCACGTTTCAACTTTAAAGGGAGCGATCAGCAAAAACGCATCGGTGAGCTTTCCGGTGGTGAGCGTAACCGTGTCCACCTTGCCAAGCTGCTTAAAGCAGGCGGCAACGTGCTCCTTCTCGACGAACCGACTAACGACCTTGACGTAGAAACCTTGCGTGCACTCGAAGAAGCTCTGCTTGAATTCCCAGGCTGTGCCATGGTGATCTCGCACGACCGCTGGTTCTTAGACCGTATTGCAACCCATATTCTTGACTATCGTGACGAAGGCCAAGTGAACTTCTTCGAAGGTAACTTTGCTGAATACACCGATTGGTTGAAGAAAACCTTAGGGGCGCAAGCCGCTGAGCCGCACCGCATCAAGTACAAGCGCGTCGCGAAGTAATCGCCGCACGACAGGCCCTGCTGGACGGGTTGAGGTAGCATTCTACTGCCTCAGCCCCCAGCGGGGCTTTTTATGCGTCCTAAACCGTATTGTCTCCGGTACATAGCGCAATAAAGGTAACCAAACGTTGCAAAAGTGAGACAAAACGTCTAATTCCCGTGCCATCTGCACCCCATTGCCTACACTGAAAACAGATATCTAGAGGAGATGCTGTCATGTCAGAGCGTAGAAAATATTCCCGCGTGATGTATCGTGCTCCCGCGATACTCAAACAGGATGGTCGTGAATGGCACGCACACGTACTCGATTTATCCCTAAAAGGCGTGCTACTCAGTTTGCCCAACAATTGGGAATCTGACCCTGAGCGTAAAGAGTTCGACTTGGTCTTTTTTCTCCATGATTCAGAGATAGAATTAGACATGGAGTGCATTCTCGTGAACAACTGCGCGAATTACTTACATCTTTATATCGATCACATTGACATTGATAGTGCCAGTCATTTAAAAAGGCTCGTTGAACTTAACGTCGGCAACGATGAACTTCTCCATCGCGAGCTCGCACAACTGACTGACCATATAGCGGAGCCACAAGCTTAGTGCCCGCGCGGTCATGGACGGTATTTAATGCAGGCCAGCAGTAGCCAGTCATGACAGATCACATTCATATCGCCGTCACGCACCCCAATGGCGTGAAGCACTTCACCCTCTGCCCCACTCGTAAAAAGGTGGTGCAGACGCTCGCGCTTGTGTTGCTCGCACTGCTCACCGTCACCTTTGCCAGCTTGTACTTTCTCTCTGCACGCTCAACAGAGGCCGAAGCCGCCGTGGAACGTTTGCGGGATGAACGGGCTGCGCTGAATGCGGAACTAGCGGTCCTGCAACAAAAACGGGATGAGTTAACCGCAACCATTGAAAATAAAGACGTTGAGCTCACTGCACTCACGCAACGCGTGGTGACCGTCGAGGATATGCTGGGGTTAAACTCGGTCGCTAAAGACGCCTCACTCACTCACCGTTTAGACGTCGCGGCCATTAACTCTGCAGTGCGGTACACCATGTTGCAGCTCATTCCCAACGGCAAACCGATTGAAAGTTATCGGCGCTCATCCGGATTTGGTTCACGCACACATCCAGTCACCGGCAAAGCCAAATTTCATATGGGATTAGATTTGACCGCAGACAAGGGCACGCCTGTTTATGCACCTGCAGATGGCGTGGTGGAATACGTACGCCCGAGTCGCAAAAAAGGCTATGGCAACTTTGTCAAAATCGACCATGCTTTCGGCTTTATGACCTTGTACGCACACCTCGATAAGTTCAATGTGCGCAGTGGTCAGTTCGTGAAAAAAGGCGACCTGATTGCTTGGTCCGGCAACACAGGGTTATCGACAGGCCCTCACTTACACTATGAAGTCCGTTTTTTGGGACGCGCGCTGGACCCGCGCCGCTTTATTAAATGGAGCGCTGAGAACTTTGATACCTTGCTGGAAAAAGAAAAACGTGTGGGTTGGGGCCATTTAGTTTCGGTAGTAGAAAACTTGGTAGAAACTCAGGTTCAGGTCGCCAATATGCCCGACCCCGAGCCACCGCTAAGTACCGCGCAACAGCGCGAGGCGGATTTAGACGTGACACCTACCAACGTCTCGATGTAGTCACTCAACAAAGCTCACAGAGATCGGCGCCTGCGCAGCGAGACACGTGAGCTTTGTTGTTTATCACTGCGGTTAGAGGTCTTCTAACACATCCAACGCATCAGACAGCTTGCTTACCCCAAAGACTTGCATGCCCTCAAGCGGCTGCTTTGGCATATTCGCTTTCGGGACGACCGCTTTTTTAAAGCCGTGTTTCGCCGCTTCCATCAAGCGCTCTTGACCACTCGGCACAGGGCGAATTTCACCGGCCAAGCCAACTTCACCAAAGACCACCAAATCACGGGGTAAAGGCCGATCGCGGAAACTAGAGATCAGCGCCAACAACAAAGCGAGGTCGGCACTGGTTTCAGTCACTTTGACGCCACCCACCACATTGACGAACACGTCTTGATCCGACATTTGCAGCCCGCCATGTTTGTGCAACACCGCCAACAATAACGCCAGTCGGTTTTGTTCTAAACCCACCGCGACACGACGAGGATTGGCTAACTGCGAATAGTCGACCAGTGCTTGTAGCTCTACCAACAAAGGACGGGTCCCTTCCCATACCACCATCACCGAACTTCCCGACGTCTGTTCTTCACCACGGGAAAGGAAAATCGCCGAAGGGTTGCTGACTTCTTTCAGCCCTTGCCCGGTCATCGCGAACACACCCAATTCATTTACCGCCCCAAAGCGGTTTTTGTGGCTGCGTAAGGTTCTAAAGCGACTGTCACTTGATCCATCGAGTAGAATCGAACAGTCAATACAGTGCTCGAGCACTTTCGGCCCAGCCAAGGTGCCGTCTTTGGTCACATGGCCAACCATAAATATCGCCACATTGTGCTGTTTCGCGTAGCGCGTTAAGGCGGCGGCTGACTCGCGTACTTGAGACACGCTACCCGGTGCCGATTGCACATCACCGACATGCATGACTTGAATGGAGTCGATAACCATGATTTTAGGTTGCTCTTTCTTAGCGACCTGACAAATGGTTTCTACGCTGGTTTCGGACAACAGCTTGAGTTTATCTTTGGGAAGCCCAAGTCGGTCAGCACGCATCGCAACCTGTTGGAGTGACTCTTCACCAGTGATGTATAGCGTCGGTAAGTGCTGCGCTAAGCCCACCATGGTTTGCAATAGCAAAGTACTTTTACCGGCGCCCGGGTTGCCCCCAATCAAAATGGCCGCGCCAGGCACAATCCCACCACCTAGGACACGGTCTAGCTCTTTAAAACCACTGCTCAGGCGTGGCACTTCTTGCAAGTCAATCTCTTGCAACGTCTGTACTTTACCTTCCGCACTCCCCGCGTAGCCGGCATATTTTTCGTTGCGCGCGACTTGAGGGGACGCGGCAAGGCGTACTTCAGTGATGGTATTCCACGCACCGCACGCTGAGCATTGCCCTTGCCAGCGGGGAAAATCAGCGCCACAGTCATTACACACGTAGGCCCGTTTTGTTTTTGCCATTCGCACTCCAATACGTATGATGTCAGCTAATTCACAAAATGATTGCTATCTTATTAATTATTCCCAAACTTTTTTGATAGCGTGCCGCTACAAAAGCAGGCCAATACTTTAACAGACTTTGCCATGAAGCAGGATGATTACCAGGGACTGATTGAGCAACTGCTTCCTCTTTCCCAAACCCCAAAATTTGAGGTGCTGCTCGACAAGCTAACAGCTAACGAGCCGAACTCTGCCAAGCTGCTGATCAAAATGGAGATCAGGCGGCTGATGGCGCCGTGTAATCGCACCATTGATTTGCGCGGGAAAGTCGATGGCGAATGTCACGAATATGACTTGCATGGCAAGAAGCATTGGTTGGACGACGTCGCCATTAACTATTACTACGAGCGCTTGCCACTTTATAATGGACAACTGACCCAAGGGTTATGGGAAGATCTACATAACACCCCAAATAACTTTCGCGTCCAACACGAGAAAGCCAAGCAGAACCAGCAAAAAGGGCAAGGCCCAGTCACCGACAGTGCCCAAACGGCGTTATTACCCGAGAAGCTGACCTTTGGCAGCTATCTATCACGCAGCGAAAGTCGCATTCACTATGCTACGCAAGTCTTGATCACCTTGCAGTCGGGTCAGGAAGTTCACGGGACCACCAGCGACTTATCAAACTYAGGCTGCCGCGTGCGCGTCCCCGCCGCCTTTGACTACCCGCCAAGCTCAGAAGTCACTGTCCGGTTTGCGGCGTTAGCAAAGAAGTATCTCGACCCTGATCTTGAAGATGGCTTGAGCTACCGCATTATTGGTGTGGACCAAAACAATGATAGTACGAGCAATGCTTGGTTACGCCTGCGTCTTGATACCAGCAGTGACGCCATCAAACGGGCATTGGAGTCAGAGATGGCATCGCCAGACTTTCGCGGGAAACAAGACGGGGAAGATAAACTGCTGACCCTCAAGCTGCAAAGCTATGAGCAGTCATTTTTGCATCATACCAGCGTACTGCCGCTCTATTTTGCGCAAGATAAAATGGCGTACGTGCTTAAAACGCGACAAAACCACAGCCTTTGGGATTACTGGCATGATGAACGCAACCAGCCTGTGATCAATCACCTTTTCGACCCACAACGCCTTTCATTATTACAAGTCGAAGGGGCGGCCAATAGCCAGCTACTGCTTTACTGTTTTTATGTTGAAAAAAATAAACGTCGCTTTTTCTACTCGGCCTCTCCTAGTGAGATGAGTGTGGAAGAGCGCCAGCTGTTTTGGAAATTAGGGGCTAAGCGGGCATCTTGGCGGGCATTTAAAGTGACCATGTCGGCCATCACGGCTGCCGATATCGAACGACTGCAGGATGTATCGCCAGACTGGCTCAACAAATTGAAGACATTGACGCACRTGGCGCTGGTACAGGATGTAACACATCATGATGCGCAGCAGGCCTACTTAAGTCATCCGAAACCCGAACGCTCAAGCCAAGCACTGCGCCGCTTTTTACATGAGCGTAATCCTGTGAGCCAAGCCAGCTTAATTTCCTCCGATATGCAGCCGCAGCGCCGTGAGCCACGTTATCAATACCGCTCTAAGGTCTCTTTGGTGCATGCTGAACAGGGATTTATGGAAGGTGCCCTGTTGGATTTTTCCTCGGGTGGACTGAATGTCGCACTCAAGCAACCCTTTCAAGGGGCAAAAGACGATCTGATCTCTGTCTCTCTCGATGCCTTTGTGAAGATCGACCGCCGCGCGCCCTTGGTAGATATACCGTATCAGGTTATCCGAGTCAGCCCTAAACGGAATAATATCCAGCTAAAGCTGGTCAACGAGGCCCCGAATACCCGCCGGCGCCAATACTTACGCCGTTTGATTGAGCACAACCAAGAAAAACTCACCGTGTTAGATGAGATCTTACCCGATCCGCCACTGGTGCGAGCCATGCACCAACTATTGCTGACCCGACTCACCGTGCAACCTTACTTTATACGCCGAGACAATGGCGTACTCTCGGTATCCGCGGTCGGCATTAACCTACCACCGAGCCGGTTGCACCGATTACTGGAGCGCGCCGGTGGAGGGCGGCAGATTTCCTTCTACCCCTTGTTTGGCGACAAAATTCATACGCGCACGCATGAGGTTTCTCGTCCCTCTCAACCGCAAAAAGAACTGATCCGCGAATACTATGTCTGGATGGACATGCAAGATGAAATCGTACGCAGAGTGCATACCTTCGCGGATAGCGAGTTTGAGTCCGACGATGCCCGCCGCAAGTTTATTGAGCTGGCTCAGCGCGGTGGTCTATTTGCCGTACTGCGCAACCGCATGGCGCCGCTTGCTCATGCGGAACAAGAAATCAATCCCGAAAAACTCGCGGCATTGTTACAACGCGATACCCATAAAGCACGCCAGCTTGAGGATGAGTTTGCCGCACTGTGCGCGTATGGCGAGCTGGTCGATGTCACCGATGAGGTGCTGATGCGCCTCGGCTGTTAGCGGGTCTGCCAACTGATACGTCCCTCGCGCAAGCTTGCCGACAGGATACAAAGCACACCGCCTAACCAAGTGTGTTTCACCGCCGCTTGCGCTTGGGCGTTGACCATCGGCTTAGCATGGTAAGCAACACCAAGCCCGGCGGCGTTCATCATGGGTAAATCGTTGGCACCATCCCCGACCGCAAGGGTATTTTCTGCTGCGATATCATATTGTTGTGCCAGCATCGTCAGCACGTCTGCCTTCCGCTGCGCGTCGACCACGCGCCCTTCCACTTCCCCCGTTAGCTTTCCTTGCGCTATCGAGAGTTGGTTGGACTCGGCATAATCCAATGACAGCGTGTCTTTAAGGTGATCAGAGAAATAGGTAAAGCCACCAGAGGCAATTGCCACCTTCCAGCCATGCGCACGCAAACTGGCGACTAAACGCGCCATATCTGGCATCAAAGGCAACGTAGATTTCACTGACGCTAGGATTTGGCTGTCCGCGCCTTTCAACGCGGCAACACGCTCGCGCAAACTGGCTTCAAAGTCTAATTCACCCAGCATGGCACGTTCTGTCACCGCGGAGACCGCATCCCCAACCCCCGCTAACGCAGCTATTTCATCAATACATTCGATTTGAATCGCGGTTGAATCCATATCGAATACCGCAAGACCCGGCTGACTGAGATCTGGCAGACCGTGCACGTCCGCACAATCTAGGCCAAGCAAATGGACAATGGTTTGATGCGCATCGGTTAATGGCCCCGCCATTAATAAGACTTCATAAGGCCCTACCCGCCAGCCATCAATCGGTGTCACCGCTTCGCCAGTAAAAAAAGCAATATCATCAAGCTGGCGCGGATCTAACAGCTCACCAAAGAGCACCCATCCACCTTGACGTCGGGTATAGCGACTGTAGGTCGACAACGATGGGAAACGTTGATAAAGCGTTGGGGTGCGGTAAATTTTAAAAGGCGTCGCGTCCATGGTTGTAGGCGTCCTTGCGGCCGAAGCCGTCGATTGAATAGTGAATGAATCGTATTGAGGCTGTGATACCATAAAACCAGCACTGAGCTCCAGTGCAATTTATTCTGGCGATTTAGCTTATGAGGTGGCTATGTTTACGGTTTCGCGACAAGCACTGCGACGCGTGGTGAAATGGGGGATCTTGTTCAGTGCGATCGCTGCAATTGCGGCGTTGATGCTTTACAGCACGACATTAAGCCAGCGCCAATATCAAGCGCTCTACCAACAAACGGATGAACTGGCACAACTGATAACCCGTCAGATTGGCGCACAAGCCTACGACGCCTTGGTGGATAAGAACTATCAGCCATTACAAACTATGGCCGATGCCTTGATCAAAGAGCCTCTGATCCGCGATGCGAGTTTCTACCGCCTAAACGGCCAGGCCGTGGTGCACTCGGCTAATGCACTGCCGCTCGAAACGGCGGTTGGATTGACCACACCGCTTGGGTTAGAAAGCCGCGGCCGTCAGCAACTCATGGCCCCCATTAGCCGAGAGGGCGATGTAGCAGGCTTTCTCCGTCTCACGCTAGAACATCAGGCGGTCACAGAAAAAGCCCATCACCAATTGCAAGAGAACATGAATCAGTTTCGCACCCTGCTAGTACTTGCGATTCTGTTGGGAGCATTGCTGGTTGGCATGCTTAAGCGTCGCGACAGCCAAACCTCATTGCTTCCTTGGTAACCCAACTCAGCGACGTACGCGCCTCAAACCTCACTCATAAAAAAAGAGATGGCCAAAGCCATCTCTTTGATGCATGAATCCTTTATCCTTACAGGAAGGATTGTCCATAGTCCATCGGCGACGTGCCAAAATAAGCCGCCAGTGATTGGCCAATATCGGCAAAGGTTTCACGGCGACCTAATGACCCCGCAGGTACCTTGCTGCCATAAACCAGAGCAGGAATGTGCTCACGAGTATGGTCAGTGCCCGGCCAAGTCGGATCACAGCCGTGGTCTGCGGTAAGGATCAAGACATCATCTTCTTCCAGCATGGCCATGATTTCTGGCAAACGCGCATCGAAGTATTCCAAGGCCGCAGCGTAACCAGCCACATTACGGCGGTGACCATATGCAGAGTCAAAATCAACAAAGTTGGTAAAGACTAAGCTGTTATCACCCGCGTCTTTGATCGCGTCTTTGGTCGCGTCAAACAGCGCTTCAAGGCCAGTCGCTTTGATCTTTTTGGTGATCCCGCAATGGGCGTAGATGTCGGCAATCTTACCAATCGAAATCACGTCACCGCCTTTCTCGTCCACGATTTTTTGCAATACCGTGGCCGATGGTGGCTCAACTGACAAATCACGACGGTTACCCGTACGCTCAAATTGGCCTTTGCCTGGGCCCACAAATGGACGCGCAATCACACGACCAATGTTGTAGTCTTCCAGCTCTTCACGCACGATTTGGCAAAGCTCGTACAGGTTATCGAGGCCGTAGGTTTCCTCGTGACACGCGATTTGGAACACAGAATCTGCAGAGGTGTAGAAAATCGGCTTACCGGTTTTCATGTGCTCTTCGCCCAAATCGTCCAGCACTTGGGTTCCTGACGCATGACAGTTACCCAAATAGCCCGGCAGCTTGGCACGCTCGACAATACGATCTAGCAGCGCTTGCGGGAAGCTATTGGTCTGTTCAGTGAAGTAACCCCAATCAAATAGCACGGGGACACCGGCAATTTCCCAGTGACCAGACGGGGTATCTTTGCCAGATGACAACTCTTTCGCGTGCGCATAGGCACCGATGATCTCTGCGTTGGCATCTAGCCCTTCAGGGAAGTAACCCGATGATTCTTCACATGCCTTACCTAGACCTAATTTGGTGAGGTTTGGCAATGAAAGCGGGCCGCTGCGGTCGGCATTATCCGCTTCGCCTTTGGCACACGCTTGAGCAATGTGGCCCAAGGTATTAGCACCTTGGTCACCGAATTTAACTGCGTCTTCAGTGGCACCAATACCAAATGAATCTAAAACTAATACTATTGCGCGTTTCATGATCGCCTCCGTTAGACGTCTTCTAGGCTGATGCGACGGTAAACGTCTGGCGTCGTACTTGGCGCCGTATCAGCCACTTTTACTGCGGCTCGCACCGCATTCGCCGCTTGTTGCCATTGCTCTTCAGTTTGAGCATGGAGCATGGCGAGCGGTGTTTGCCCGTCCACGTGTTGCCCCAGACGAATCATTTCGTTCAGCCCAACGGCATAATCAATTTTATCGCTAGCAACCCGACGGCCGCCACCTATTTCTACCATAGCCATGCCCAATGCTCGGGTATCCATGGCACTGACTATACCTGAATCCGTCGCGCAGACTGGCTTAATGATAGCGGCGGTAGAAAGATAGCGCTCCGGCGACTCGACAAAGTCACGCGGACCACCCAGTCCAGCCACCATTTTGGCAAAGCACTCAGCCGCACGGCCACTGTCTAGTGCTTCATCCAGTTTCTGTTTTGCGCTGTTCACATCGTCTGCAAGCCCGCTAATCACCAGCATATCCGCACACAGTGCCATAGTGACATTGTACAAGCGTGGATTGCGGTATCGACCGGTCAGAAAATCAACCGCTTCTTTGACTTCTAGCGCATTGCCGGCAGAGGATGCCAATACTTGGTTCATATCGGTTAACAAAGCGCTCGTTTTCGTACCTGCGCCATTGGCAACCGCCACAATCGATTTGGCAAGCGCCTCGGAATCTTCATACGTGGGCATAAATGCCCCCGACCCCACTTTGACATCCATCACCAATGCATCTAACCCTGCCGCCAGTTTTTTCGACAAGATAGAAGCGGTGATCAGAGAAATGTTGTCCACGGTTGCCGTGACATCGCGGGTCGCATAAACGCGTTTATCCGCTGGCGCCAAAGAGCCGGTTTGCCCGATAATCGCAACGCCAGCATCGCGTGTGACATCACCAAACACTTGGTTACTCGGCATGATGTTATAGCCGGGAATCGATTCCAGTTTATCTAGCGTTCCCCCCGTGTGTCCTAGACCTCGGCCGGAAATCATGGGCACATAACCGCCACATGCTGCTACCATAGGGCCAAGCATTAATGAGGTCACATCACCGACACCACCGGTCGAATGTTTATCCACCACGGGACCATCAAAATTCATATGTGACCAATCGATGGTCATTCCCGAGTCGCGCATTGCACACGTCAGAGCAACACGCTCATCCATGGTCATGTCGTTGAAGTAAATCGCCATCGCAAAGGCGGCAATTTGCCCCTCTGAGACCGATTCGTCGGCCACCCCTTGGATAAATGTATAGATTTCTTCTTTGCTTAACGCGATGTTGTCACGTTTCTTACGAATAATTTCCTGAGGTAAGATCATCCATCCTCCTTACCGGCAAGACAGGACAAGCAGTCACTTGCCCTGCGAATCTCATCACTAAGGATTAGTAGCCGCCTTGCGCTGCTTTTTCACCTTCACCCAGCGTATGTAATAAGTTCGCTAACAAGCTTGAGGCGCCAAAGCGATAGTGACGGCTGTCTGCCCAGCTCTCGCCCAAGATACGATCCGCCATCGCGAGGTATTGCTGCGCATCCTCAGCAGTGCGTACGCCACCGGCTGGCTTAAAGCCCACTTTATCCGCGACACCTTTGTCTTTAATCACGTTCAGCATAATTTCTGCCGCTTCTGGCGTGGCATTCACCGCCACTTTACCGGTCGAGGTTTTGATAAAGTCAGCGCCCGCATCAATTGAGATTTCAGACGCACGCTTGATAAGCACATCTGTTTTCAGTTCACCGCTTTCGATGATGACTTTTAGCAGCGCTTGATCGCCACAGGCAGCTTTGCATTGTTTGACCAGTTCAAAACCGATCTCTTCGTTACCCGCCATCAATGCACGATAGGGGAAAACAACGTCAACTTCATCGGCGCCATAGGCAACGGCCGCCTTGGTTTCAGCCACGGCAATATCGATATCATCATTGCCGTGAGGGAAGTTAGTAACGGTGGCGATGCGCACCTCAGGGGTGCCTTGCTCACGCAGCGCTTTTTTTGCCACCGGAATGAAACGTGGATAGATGCAGATCGCAGCCGTGTTACCAACTGGTGATTTCGCGTTCTGACACAAAGCGATCACTTTTTCATCCGTGTCATCATCATTCAGTGTGGTTAGATCCATTAATTTCAGTGCGCGTAGGGCTGCGGTTTGTAATTCGTTCATGGGTATCTCCAGTCCTCATTCTTTTGCCAAACAGTTATGGGTTGGCCACTGTGTAAACAACCTATTAGCAGGTTGCCGTTCAGCGGACTTGGCTCCTTGAAGTTTGAGGCTGGACATCTCGCCGCCTTCAACCAACCATCCTTGTTGCCGCGTGCAAACGTGATGTGTTTGCGTATTCCGCCGTTGGACGTTCTAGATTGGGGCTAGCCACACCTTGTTGCTAACCATAAGAGGAAAATAAGGGATTGTGGCACCCTCAAACTATGACGGTGTTCACTTATTTTACCAACGCCATCCAAGCAAAACTAGATTTTACCGTTTCTGTTGAAATACACACTGTTGCCCACCAGCACCAATCGCAAACATGGTGAATATTTAGCCGATTAAGAAAAGAAACGCTCCACCACCCACTGGTAACCAACGCCTCCCAAATAGACACCGACAATTCCCATTATTCCTGATAAAACCGGTGGCGCAGGGATAGGGAGTTTAATCGCACTGAATAACACCCCGACCAAAAAACCCGCCACAAGCGCCAGTAAGACTTCCTGCATAGTATTTCCTTATTTTGTTGATAGATATCGCACTAACTAAGTATGGTCATCACAAATAAAAACGCCACACAGTCTCCTGTGTGGCGTTTTTGATGACACATGGTTGGAGGAATTAACCCATCATGGTCAAGGTTAGGAACAGACCAGCAATGGTTGCAGACATCAGGTTAGATAGCGTACCTGCCGCAACAGCTTTCATACCAAAGCGTGCAATGTCTGGACGACGGTTTGGCGCAAGGCCACCCAGACCACCCAGCAGGATGGCGACAGATGACAAGTTTGCAAAGCCACACAATGCGAATGAAATGATCGCTTGTGTTTTCTGCGTCATCAGTGCACCTGTTTGCGCGACTAACTGACCGTTTTCACCTAGATACTGGGTGAAGTTCAAGTAAGCAACGAATTCGTTCACAACCAGTTTCTGGCCGATGAAAGAACCGGCAACGATGGCTTCTTCCCATGGCACACCAATCAAGAAGGCAAGCGGAGCGAAAACATAACCTAGAATGAGCTCAAGCGTGATGTCTGGATAACCGAACCAGCCACCGATGCCGCCTAGCATGCCGTTAATCAGTGCAATCAAGCCGATGAATGCTAGTAGCATCGCGCCCACGTTTAGCGCCAGTTGCATACCTGATGATGCACCCGCTGCAGCCGCGTCAATCACGTTCGCTGGCTTATCAACACCTTCAGCAGTTGCATCTGCCATTTGCTCGACAGGCTCTTCTGTTTCAGGCTTGATGATTTTCGCAAACAGAAGACCACCCGGTGCCGCCATAAAGGATGCCGCGATGAGGTACTCAAGTGGCACGCCCATTGACGCATAACCGGCCAGTACACCACCAGCGACAGAGGCAAGACCACCACACATAACGGCAAACAGCTCAGATTGGGTCATACGCGGTACGAATGGGCGAATCACCAATGGCGCTTCAGTTTGACCCACAAAGATGTTAGCGGTTGCTGACATGGACTCGGCACGTGATGTACCCAGTGCTTTTTGTAGGCCACCACCCAGTACATTGATCACAACCTGCATGATACCTAGGTAGTAAAGTACGCTGATCAGTGATGAGAAGAAGACGATGACAGGCAGAACTTTCAGCGCGAAGACGAAACCGCCACCGCCGAACAGTTCAAACATTTTGCCAGAAACCAGCCCACCGAAGATAAAGCTGATCCCTTCATCACCATAGGCGATGACGTTGGCAACGTATTGTGATGCACCGTACAAGATGTCACGACCCACGTCGACATACAGTACGAAAGCACCGAAAAAGAGTTGGATAGCGAATGCGCCACCCACGGTACGGAGGTTAATCGCTTTGCGGTTATCGGAGAGAAGGACTGCAATCCCCAGCAGCACCATCATCCCTACCACGCTCATCAGCAGGCTCATAGTTTTGGCATCCTCAAAAATAAAAATTGGCGTCTCGACAAAGTGGAATTTGGTTTCCGGGGAGGGATTATACGCATGCAAGTCACATTAAAGTAATATTCCAATCACAGTTCGCTGTAAAACTATTCTGCAATGCATCAACAAGTATGACTTTGATCTACTTTTGTGAGCTTATACGAGTGCAAACGTTTGGCTTTAGACGATAGCGGCTTATTTAAGACTAAACAATCGCTCAGCATTGCCTGATGTTTCAGTCAGTAGACGATCTTCATCACAGTCTTTTAACTCACAGAGAGCGTCTGCCACCCGAGAAACCTGTGCTGGGGTATTGGCTTTTCCTTGAAATCCTGCCAAAGGCATATCCGGCGCATCGGTTTCCAGTAACAGATGTGAAAGAGGTAAATGTTGAATCGCTTGACGGGTCTTATTGGCGCGCGAATAGGTAATGGTTCCACCTACTCCCAACATCAAACCCGCATCGATAAACTGCTTGCCTTGCTGTGCGCTACCACTAAAGGCATGAAGCACGCCGCGTACCCCCGGATACGCTTTAAGCACACGCAATAATTGGTTATGGGATTGGCGACTGTGCAAAATAATGGGTAAGTCATAACGGCGAGCCAGCCATAACTGCCCTTCCAGTAAGGCGTGCTGGCGCTGCTTCATCTCTGCGCTATTCGCGACAAAATAGTCTAAACCCGCTTCGCCTACCGCCACGCAAGATAGCGGCCGTGATACCAGCGCGTCTTCTAATGCGGCAAGACTCGAGTCAGTGTGCGTGTCGACAAAACAAGGATGCAGCCCAAGCCCGGCATAGATGCCAGCAAAGCGCTCTGTCAACGCTAACACCGCCTGCCAGTTTTGTTCACTCACGCTGGGCACTATCATCCGCGTGACGCCCACCTCACGTGCCGCTTGCCAATATTGCGCGGGCGCTTGGTTAAACGGAGGAAAATCAAAATGACAATGGGTATCAATCATGCTTGTCAGTGCGATTTATCTGAGTATGTGATTCGCGTTTTACCGGCACGCAACTGCGTCGGTTCTCAGGAATGAGCCCCATGCGTTGGCACCATGCATCATAACGCGCTACCCACCTTTTGATGGCCAAAGCTATCTTCATCACTATCCTCTTAAAGTAAAATGCCGCCCTATAAAGACGGCATTATAGAAGGTTTGCCCCTCATCCGCAGGGAGCCTCACCCGCAGGGAACGAACCTGCTCCCCTACATGAGTGCGATGCCTTTGGCATCAACCCGCTTACTTAGTGCTCACGCGTTGCCCGCAATTGAATGTCCGGGAAGCGCTCTTGGGTCAGGTTGAGGTTGACCATGGTCGGTGCGATATAGGTAAGATTGTCACCACCATCCAGCGCGAGGTTGGCTTGGTTTTTACGCTGGAAGTCGTCGAGTTTTTTCTCATCCTCACATTCGACCCAACGTGCAGTCGCCACGTTAATCGACTCATAAATCGCATCAACGTTGTATTCCGCTTTCAAGCGTGCCACCACCACATCAAACTGCAGCACACCAACCGCACCAACGATAAGATCGTTCGATTGTAGCGGACGGAAGACCTGTACCGCACCTTCTTCCGAAAGCTGGACCAGACCTTTAAGCAGCTGCTTTTGACGCAAAGGATCACGCAAGCGAATGCGGCGGAACAGTTCAGGCGCAAAGTTAGGGATCCCAGAAAACTTAAGATCTTCGCCTTGTGTAAAGGTGTCCCCAATTTGGATAGTGCCATGATTGTGCAAACCGATAATATCACCGGCGTAAGCATCTTCGGCTCGCGCGCGATCACCCGCCATAAAGGTCACGGCGTCAGAGATATTAATTTGTTTGCCCAAGCGCACATGTTTTAACTTCATACCTTGCTGGTACTGACCGGATACCACTCGAACAAAGGCAATTCGGTCACGGTGACGGGGATCCATGTTGGCCTGAATCTTAAAGACGAAGCCGGTGAATTTTTCTTCGTCGGCATTAACGACACGATCCGGCGTCGGACGAGAGAGCGGTTTCGGCGCCCAAGCCGTTAACCCATCCAACATATGATCGACACCAAAGTTACCCAGTGCCGTACCAAAAAAGACCGGTGTTAAGTCGCCACTGAGAAACAGCTCGCGATCAAATTCATGCGACGCGCCCATGACCAGCTCGAGCTCATCACGTAAGTCTTGTGCAATATCAGCACCAATTGCTTCATCCAATTCGGGGTTGTCCAACCCTTTAATGATGCGA
Organism: Salinivibrio sp. IB872; assembly: GCF_001995345.1. Classification (NCBI taxonomy): domain Bacteria; kingdom Pseudomonadati; phylum Pseudomonadota; class Gammaproteobacteria; order Vibrionales; family Vibrionaceae; genus Salinivibrio; species Salinivibrio sp. IB872. The sequence continues at coordinate 35,974 of NZ_MUFO01000018.1, forward strand.
GCTTCTTGAATGGTGTGACCTTGGCCAGACTGATACAAGATGCTTTCATCACGATGAATGTGATACACCCCTTTAAACCCTTTACCACAACCAATTGGCCATGACACTGGCGCACAGGCAATATTGAGCTCACTTTCTACTTCATCCAGCAGCTCCATCGGATCGCGAATATCACGGTCCAATTTGTTCATAAAGGTAATAATCGGGGTATCGCGCAACCGCGTAACTTCCATCAACTTACGGGTACGATCCTCAACACCTTTTGCTGCGTCAATCACCATCAAACAGGAGTCAACCGCGGTGAGGGTTCGATAAGTATCTTCCGAGAAATCCTCGTGCCCTGGGGTATCAAGCAGGTTGACCAAACAGTCATTGTACGGGAATTGCATTACCGACGTGGTCACGGAGATCCCCCGCTCTTTCTCCATATCCATCCAGTCAGATTTTGCATGGTGGTTAGAGCCGCGCCCTTTGACCGTCCCGGCGGTTTGAATCGCACGTCCGAATAGCAGGACTTTTTCAGTAATCGTGGTTTTACCCGCATCCGGGTGCGAGATAATCGCAAAGGTGCGTCGTTTATCAACTTCCTGTTGCAGCGGTGTATTAGACATAGCAAGTTATCTTCTTGATTTATTCAGGCGGCAATCAGGCGCCAACTGAGGGGGTTAATCACAAAGGGAACGTATTTTCGCTGATCTTGTAGCCAGCTTCAATTCACAAATCTGACTTGGCACTGTTATCTGTGTTCGTTAGGGTCAAGATTGCTTGCCAAACACATCACAAATGTTGCCAATTGAACGCAGCGTGGTGTCGTTATTGGTGAAGCACGTGTATAATTAGCGCCACTTTCAGTTGTGACACAGTCAACGAAGTCGACCATCCGGTCGCGGCTATTGACAACACATTGCACGTCCGCCCGCGAGACAAGCCCTCAGTGTGTTGCCATTAGTCGCGATGGTGAACAGCTGAAAGCTTACATTTAGCTCGATAAATCGGATGATTTATCTCCTCAGCAACAAGGAAACATTCTGTGAATCCAATCGTAAAAACATTCCAATACGGCAACCATACCGTGACGTTGGAAACCGGTGTGATGGCTCGCCAAGCCACCGGTGCGGTAATGGCAAGCATGGACGATACCTCAGTATTCGTCTCTGTCGTCGGTAAAAAAGAAGCGGCAGAAGGCCAAGGCTTTTTCCCACTGACCGTGAACTACCAAGAGCGTACTTACGCAGCAGGTAAAATCCCAGGCGGTTTCTTCAAGCGTGAAGGTCGTCCTTCAGAGTCAGAAACCCTGACAGCACGTTTGATTGACCGCCCTATTCGTCCGCTTTTCCCTGACTCGTTCAAAAACGAAGTTCAAGTGATTGCGACCGTAGTATCGGTAAACCCAGCTGTTAGCCCAGATGTGGTTGCCATGCTAGGTACCTCTGCGGCACTGGCGATTTCTGGTATCCCATTCAATGGCCCAATCGGTGCAGCACGTGTTGGTTATATCAACGATGAGCTGGTATTGAACCCAAGCGAAGCAGAGCTGGACAACAGCCGTCTTGACCTTGTGGTTGCCGGTACTGAAGGCGCGGTGCTGATGGTTGAATCTGAAGCCGATCGCCTAAGCGAAGAACAAATGCTGCAAGCGGTGATGTTTGGTCATGACCAACAACAAGTCGCTATCAACGCTATCAAAGAGTTCGCCGCGGAAGTTGGTACCCCTGCGTGGGATTGGCAAGCACCAGAAGTGAATGCCGCCCTGCAAGCGCGTGTTGCAGAAATGGCGCAAGGCCCACTCGCACAAGCGTACCAAATCACTGAAAAAATGGCGCGTTATGAGCAAGTCGGTAACGTGAAGCAAGAGGCGGTTGCCGCTCTGCTTGAGCAAGACGAGACCCTCGACGAGCGTGAAGTACTCGATATGCTTGGCGATCTAGAGAAGAAAGTCGTGCGTAGCCGCATCATTGCCGGTGAACCACGTATCGATGGTCGCGAAAAAGACATGGTTCGTGCGCTAGACGTACGTACCGGTGTGCTACCTCGCACACACGGCAGCGCGTTGTTCACGCGTGGTGAAACGCAGGCGCTGGTGACCGCCACACTGGGTACCCAACGTGATGCACAGATCATCGACTCAATCATGGGTGAGCGTCAGGACAGCTTTATGCTGCACTACAACTTCCCTCCATACTGTGTCGGTGAAACCGGTTTTGTCGGTTCACCAAAGCGTCGTGAAATCGGCCATGGCCGTCTCGCGAAACGTGGTATCGCTGCGGTAATGCCAAGCCAAGACGAATTCCCATACACCGTCCGTGTGGTCTCTGAGATCACTGAGTCAAACGGCTCATCGTCAATGGCGTCGGTATGTGGTACCTCTCTGGCACTGATGGACGCCGGTGTACCGGTGAAAAAATCAGTCGCGGGTATCGCGATGGGTCTGGTTAAAGAAGGGGACGATTTTGTCGTACTTTCTGACATCCTCGGTGATGAAGACCACCTTGGCGACATGGACTTTAAAGTCGCGGGTACCGATGACGGTGTGACTGCACTGCAGATGGACATCAAAATCGAAGGTATCACCAAAGAGATCATGCAAATCGCTCTGAACCAAGCAAAAGGTGCGCGTCTGCATATCTTGGATGTGATGGATCAAGCGATTGGTTCAGCACGTGATGATATCTCTGAGTTTGCTCCACGTATTCACACCATCAGCATCAACCCAGATAAGATCCGTGATGTGATCGGTAAAGGTGGCGCGGTGATCCGTCAGCTAACCGAAGAAACCGGCACCACAATCGAAATCGATGACGACGGTACGGTGAAAATTGCTGCAACTGACGGCGCGGCGGCACAAGATGCGATTTCTCGTATCGAAGCCTTGACCGCTGAAGTGGAAGTGGGCCGCATCTACACGGGTAAAGTCCAGCGTATCGTTGATTTCGGTGCGTTCGTGTCTGTGATCGGTGGTAAAGATGGTCTGGTACACATCTCGCAAATCGCAGATCAGCGCGTTGAGAAAGTCTCTGACTTCCTCGAAATCGGCCAAGAAGTCGAAGTGAAAGTGCTAGAGATCGACCGCCAAGGTCGTATCCGTCTAAGCATGAAAGAAGCGGCTTCGGATAAAGCAGCCACTGAGGCTGCACCTGCCGATGATGCACCTGCAACTGACGCTTAGAGTCTGATTGTAATTCATGCTATAAAGGGGGCCGTGGCCCCCTTTTTTTATATGGAGACGCACCGTCATGACCGTTTTTTTGAAGTCGCTGGTCATTGCAGGCCTTTTACTACTCACAGGCTGCTCCAGTCAGTGGACTTTCCCGCCCATGGCCGTGCCATTGCAACCCACGTTGCAACAGGAAGTGCATCTTGCCCGTATTGACCAACTACTCGCTCGCGACGATCTGAGCGACGATGCACGCGCCCAACTCCACTATGAGCGCGGCTTGCTGCACGATAGCCTCGGAATGCGTGATCTGGCACAGCTCGATTTTAATCAGTCACTCTCATTAAAGCCGGATCAACCCGACGTGTTTAATATTTTGGGCGTTTATTTCACCCAAACCGGTCACTACGATGCCGCATATGAAGCGTTTGACTCTACCTTAGAGCTAGATAACACCCACACTTATGCCGAGCGCAATCGTGGTATCGCGCTTTACTATGGTGGACGCTACCGCCTCGCCTATCAGGATCTTCTCACCCATTACCAAGACGATGTGGACGATCCGTATCGTGTGATTTGGCTGTATTTGGTGGAGCGCGATTGGAAAGGCGATGACGCGGCCAAAACACATTTAGCCGAGCGGATAGAACATAGCGACCAACTGGATTGGGGATGGCAACTGGCGCGGATGTTTTTGGGCAAGGTGAGCGAGCGAGAGTTGCTGGAGCAGTTGGCCACTCAAGCGAGTGATAACCAAGTGCTGGCGGAGCGTTTATGCGAAGCCTATTTTTATCTGGCCAAACACTATCAGCACCTTGGCAATCAAGACAAAGCAGTTGCACTGTATAAGTTGGCCATGTCTGGCAATGTGTATGCCTTTGTCGAACACCGCTATGCCCTACTGGAGCTCAATCGTATTGCCTATCATCAATCCCAGCCAAACGACGAATAGCGCAAACCAATAACCGCCTTGTACAGGCGGTTATTTGATCTGGTTAGTCTGTCGGGGCAGGTACGGTCTGGGGTGGCTGCTTACGGGGCTTACTTTTTTGTAATAGCTTTTCAAATTCTCGCCGCGGCATGGGCGAGTGAAAATAATATCCCTGAATGGTGTCACAGTTTAAATTGGTCAGCACCGACGCTTGCTGGCGCGTTTCTACCCCTTCTGCTACCACCGTCATCTCCATGGCCCGCCCAAGGTTGATAATGCTTTCTACCAAGGTCACTTGCTTACTCAACGCATCCATATCGTGGATAAACGCGCGATCGATTTTCAATTCATCCAGCGGAAAACGCGCCAAGTAGGATAACGAGGAATATCCGGTTCCGAAGTCATCGATAGACAAGGCAAAACCCAGCTCTTTGATTGCATTGAGCATCTGCATGGCATGGGTATCGTCGTTCATCACCGCACTTTCTGTAAGCTCAAACGTGATGTCTTCGGGATTTGCGCCGGTTGCGCGCAGCAGTTTTTCCATATGCTCGGTCAGTTTAGGATTACGAAACTGTTCCGGAGAAAGGTTGATGGCAACGCGGCCGGGCAAGACATCATGAAGACGCCAACGACGCACATTTTGAAACACCTCTCGCATTACATTTCGGCCCAGTTGCTCAATCAAGCCACACCGCTCTGCGACCGGAATAAATCGCGCAGGACTGATGTACCCTTCGACTGGATGCTTCCAACGCACCAGGGCTTCCGCCCCGTTGACGCGGTAATCGCTCGCGTTAACTTTTGGCTGATACCACACTTCTAGGCCATTATTTTGTAATGCTTTTTGCAGTTCAATCTCAAGCCAAAGCCGCATCCGAGCTTCTTTGCTCATTTGGTCGTTATAGGCAACTACGCGGTTTCGGCCGCGCTCTTTCGCCTCATACATGGCAGTATCGGCATTTTGCAGTAGGCTGCGTGCATCTTTGCCATCTTCTGGATAGCGTACCAACCCGACAGAGCACGCCAAGTACTTACTAAAATGGTGCAGCTCAAACGGCTGACTGATCACAGAGACCACTTTTTCTGCAAGCTGGTCAGGCGCGTCTTCGGTCGCCGGCTTGGGCAGAATAATTGCGAATTCGTCGCCACCCAGATGACCCACAATGGTGTCTGGTGACAGTAAACGGCGTAAGCGTTGGGCAATATCTTGTAATACCCGATCGCCAATATGGTGACCTAATGAGTCGTTGATATTTTTAAAGTTATCTACGTCAAGGTACAGCATGGCTAAGGGTGTATCGCTGGCTATCAAGCCATCCAACTCACGACTAAAGCCATGTCGGTTATACAATCCAGTTAACGCATCCGTGTACGCCGAATGGATCATCGCCGCAGGCTGTGGCTCAGCCACGACAGCCTGTGCATGCAAACGCACCATATGCGCGTTTTTACCTAGGATGTGAATGGGTGCACAAGACACCTCGATGGGTGCCCCCGTGTTGGCAAGCACACACGGGGTGCTTTGATGGCCTTCAGGCTGTGAAAGCATGGCGACGAGCGATTGATTGGGATCTGCGGGACGCAGGAAGGTCGATAATGACTCACCCAATAAGGCGTCTACGCTGTCAACACCAAGGCGTTCCACTGCCATGGGATTTGCAGAGAGGATCAGTGCGTCTTCTACCAAACAGCAGCCGTCATCAATCAATTCACTCAAGCGGTAAAATTTTTCTTCGGCTTCTTCAAGGGCACTTGCAAGCACCTGCCGCTCTGATGTGTCAGCAGCATGAATGACCACATACGGCTGCCCTTTGCTGTCTCGATGCTCATTAAGCGGGGCGACACTAAAATGAAAACTGGTGCTGTGATAGCCATCAGACACCACCACTTCCCCTTCAGTGCTTTTCCCTCGCCGGGCTGACTCGTAATGCGGCTTTACCACAGCATAAAACTGTTCCCCGAGCGTTTGCCGGTCGTTCGCCCCCGCCAAGGCATCCAATGAGACCCCAGTTAAATCCGCATATCGCTGATTGGCATAGAGGTAACAATCGTCACTATCGAGAATGGCAAAAAGAAACGGACTGCTGTCGGTTAAGCGGTAAAACCAATCGGTTAACTGCGAAATTGGCATGGATGGCTCACATCTTCCTCGGTACAGGTGCCGACCAACGTGTCGTGGCGAAAAATTCGTCTCACATGTTAGACACTTTTTATTAGCTTGTCAGTAGCACTCTATGTGGAGCTGCTGTAGCGTTCAAGCTTTTAACACTATATACCGCACATCAATCTGTAAAAATAGATAAGGTGCTCAAAATCAGTCATTGGTGTTGAGTTTGCAGCGAAAGTGCGCAATTTGTTGCTTAACAATACAGACTCTGAGCGTCGATATACTGAAACCTTGTTCGCACAGTGCTTGCACCGGATCGGGAATCCGTTATCCTGACCGCATCATTTGTCATCTAGGCCTTTCGCTATGTTAATCCGCTCAGAAGCGCCCGCCGATCTGGTTCGCCTCGATCAATGGTGGCGAGATACACTCGCTAACCCTCAGCAAGCTGATCAGTTGCAACAATGGCGAGAGCAAGGGCTGATCACGCTGTCACTGGTCGCTACGGATGATATGGGTAGCACGCTGGGACACATTGCCGTCGTGGATGCACAATCCGAGGATAATGCGCAACTTATCGCGGTTTGGTTTAGCCCCGACCCTGAATTGATTGCTCCCCTTTTAGATGAGGCAGAATCCGTCTTGTTTGAACTTGGCTATTGTCAGCTTAAAATTGCGCCGAGCCCTCAAGCGGCCAATGCTGAATTTGCGCCGATTTCAACCGACAAGCATTGGTGGTACAAGCAACTCACTGCCGCCACCGTTTAACGAGCACTCGATATGCTGACCGATATTCAACGTTTACAAGCCATGGGTTTATCCGTCTGGCAACTCCGCCATCCTGAGCTTTACGGCCGTGAACAGGAAGTTATCCAACTTCCCGAAAACTGCCAGCTATTGCTGGTTTGCGACGATCCTCTCAGCGAGCAAGATGCGTGGTTATTTGGCAATATCTTAAAAAGTATGAAGCTTGACGCTGATAAGGCGAGGCAACTGCCCCACGCTGCGCTCGCAGCTCTCGGCGATCACCACTTGGTCTGGTGTTGGTATATTGGCGAGCCGGAGGTCATGATTGACGGTGTGCGTACACTCCGCTCTCTCCCCTTGGTACAGATGCATGATAACCCTGCGGCAAAACGCGATTTATGGCGTCAGATCTGCCAATATGACTGATTACACGCTCCAGCCTATCGACGATAAGCACCTGAGCGATATCGTACGTATTGAACAGGCCGTGCATATCGCGCCTTGGTCCAAGACACAGCTTGCACCGGCTCAGGGGCGCTTCGATCACCACTATGCGTTAGTCAACCAAGATGATCAGATCATCGGTTATTTTTACACGCGTTGCGTCGCTGGCGAAGCAGAGCTTTTAAACATCGCCGTTGACCGACCTTTTCAAGGTAAAGGCGTCGGTCACCGGCTGATCACCTTGCTAAAAAAGACACTCGTTGCTGCAGGCGCGAACACCTTGTGGTTAGAAGTGCGACAAAGTAACCGTGGTGCACGGGCGCTGTATCAAAAACAGGGATTTGAGCTGATAAGCCGCCGAGCAGGCTATTACCCCTGCCCGGATGGCACCACGGAAGACGCACTTATTATGCGCACTCAGCTTGGCAATGACGCGGACTGAGAAAGGTTGTCCAGTTGAACCGGTGGCAATATATAGCCTTGGTAACCATGACAGCCCAATTGATGAAAATATTGGTGCTGATCAGATTGCTCAATGCCCGTGGCAATGACGCGTATCTCTTGCGCCGCGGCAATATTGATCAGCATACGGATAAAGACATCATCCACATCGCTCGACGGCTGACCAAAGCCAATATCGAGTTTGACATAATCGGGCTCAATATCGTGGATATAATTCACGTTGTCCATATCACGGCCAAAATGGTCAATCCCCACTTCAACCCCATGCTCTCGGATCATCTTAAACAGGGTTTGGCATGCCGCAATGTCGACCTGCACCGCCTCCTCTGTAACCTCAAACGCGAGCTTATCTGACAAGTAGGTTTTTAATAAGTAGTTGGCTAACCAGTCATGGAACGCGGTACTTCTCACACTCTCTACCGTCAGGTTAATGGCAAGTTTGTCCGAGTCTGGATGCGCTTTAATGTACTGATCGGCGCGTGACAGCACATGACGGTCAAATTCTTCACCCAGCGCATACATTTCAATACGATTGAGCAGCTGCCCAGCAGACAGCCAAGCCTCATCCACCCACAAATGGGCATAGACCTCTTGGTGCCAGTTGGTTTGATTATCACGATGTCTCACTGGCTGAGCATAAAGGGTGAGCGGATTTTTATTGAGTGCATCAAGCAAAATGTGACGCCACTGCTCTCGGGTTCGACTATCGGCATTCGCATGACTAGGCCAATGGTAAACCTCACTGCGTCGCTTCGCTTGCTGCAAAGCGTTATCCGCTTTGGCCAGTAACGACGCCGCATCATCGTCTTGTGTTTTCGCTACACCAATATGAAAACCTTGATTCGCGGGCAAGGAAATGTTTTCCAGCTCTTGGTTAACCACACGCAGTAAGCGCTGTAGATAAGGACGAATATCCCCCTCATCAACACTGGTCAGGAGAATGGCAACCTCGTTGTGGCTTAGACGTGCAACCAGTTTGTGTCTCTCAGCTAACTCACCATGACTCAAGGCTTCACCCAGCAACCGCCAGCATTGATCGCGATATTGATAACCATACCGTGCGCGCAGGCGTGATAACCATTCGGTTTCAATTAACAATAAAGTGCAGTTCACATCGTCTTTTATAAAACTTTGCAACTGATGTTGGAAGTAACCTCGATTCGGTAAACGAGAGACGGGATCGATCATCAATTTATCGCGTAAACGCGATAGCTCTTCTTGCTGGCTTTTATGGACTCGAGCTACCTGCTGACCCGCGAGATTAAAGGCCTGCAATAAGGCTTGCAGATCTTTAACGCGCGTTCTCGACTTAGCGGGTTGATAATCACCTCGCCCTAACGCGTTTAAGCGCGTGTCCAGTTCAGCCAAAGGAGTGGTCACGCGCCGAAACATAAAGGATGCAGCAAAAGGGATCACCGCACACATGGCCGCTAGTAGCGTCACCAGTTGCGACATGCGATCCCAAAGCGCCTCAACGGCAGGGAGTGGACTAACCTCCACCGTAACTCTCGCCAATTGAGTCCAGCCATTACTGACTGATACTGTTTTCGACGCTGACTCAATGCCAGATAAATGCACAAACCAACGAGGCGTTGCGATCGCTCTTGCATCCGCCTGCCAAAGTTGTCGTTGACCAGAAAGCATCGGCATCACCGATACCGACTTAACTTGGGGAGCCGCCATAAAATGCGCCACGAGCTGGTTGAGCCGCTCGTTGTCGCTTTGTTCAATAATGGGTGGCAGTGCCTCGGCCATCGCTGCACTGAGTAAACTGACTTGCTGTTGCTGTTCACTTTTCAGTTGGGTTATGCCGAGCTGAAAAGCGACCGCCGCCGTCACTAACGCAGTTAGCAAAGCGGCGGCGACAACAAACAGGACAACACGTTGATGTAATGTCATGCTTTCTCTTTTAGATGATTCTCTAAGGCGTCTGCTCTGAAGAATAAATTGTCCAGCGCATATGGGTTGAGCCATGCTCACCAGTGACATGAGCAATCACTCTTCGGTTCACTTCATTAGCGTAGTCGTTTTCTTGGTCAATCAACGGACGCGACTCACCATAGCCGATAGCCTCAATACGAGCAGCAGGAATCGCAAACTGTCGCGTCAATACGTCCGCAATGGCTTGAGCACGACGTTGTGAGAGTGCGAGGTTGTACTCTGCCGAACCCACTTTACTGGCATGCCCCTCAATCACCACCTGAGTATTCGGGTAGCGCTGCATAAAGTCCGCTAAGGTTTGGATATCGCCATATTGTGAGACATCCACATCGGCGGAGTCGGTGTCAAAGTGCACGTTTAACTCAAACGACTCACTGGTTTGCAATTGCTCAGGACAGCCGTTGTTATCAACCAAGGCGCCGTTTAGCGTTTGCTCGCACTGCTCACGGGCAGAAATCACACCATCGTAGTCGGCGTCGCTCAAATCTTGGCTTTGCGCAATGGTGGTTGGCATTGTATCCACCGCTTGCGGTGCACAGCCGGCAAGAAGCATGACGGCAAATCCCGCGATATAAAACTGTTTCATTGGCTGTCCTCCTGCTTCAGTGACGCAGTATTCCAAATGGCAGGAGTATCAACTCGCAATGACGCCAAAAGACGACCGGTTGCATTTAAAATTCGGTATTGCGCGTAAAGCTCATCCGCTTCTTTGCTCAAGTATTCACGACGTGCTTCAAAAAGCTCGTTCTGAGAGTCCAATACATCCAACAATGTTCGCGCATTTAGGCGAAATTCCTCACGATAGGCATCGCGGGTATCGGTGGCCGCTTCAACATGTTGGCGCATAAAATCACGTTGCTGCTCAAGGTATGTACGCGCGTTCCAAGCAAGGGTTGCCCCTTCAATCACGTCCCGATGCGTCATTTCATTAATCTCTCGCGCTTCAATGGTTTGATACGCCGTTTGCCGTTCACGCGCACGGTCCACGCCCCCATTAAACAGGTTATAGCGCATGCGTAACATCGCTTGGACGTTATTGTTCTCAGGACCAACGTCAGGCGGGCCCGCCCCATCTTCCCCACCAACGTTTTCGTTCCAATTTGCCGCCACTTCAACATTTAAAGTCGGCAAATACGCAGCGCGCGAACCATCTCGCGCAGCATTGGCCGCCGCAATATCGGATTGCGCAGCATGAATACGTGGGTGCTGTTCGAGGGCAATATCTAGCATGGCTTCTAGCGTGCGCGGCAGCAACTCAGCATCAGGCATCGGCAGACGCAATGCTTCTGGAGACTCGCCAACCATTTTGGTAAAGCGACTTTGTGCATCAGCAAGATTGTTACGAGCTGACATCAGGTTTGCATTGGCTCTCGCTAAACGCCCGGTGACCTGAGAGAGATCACTGGCTTTAGCAAATCCGCCCGCATTGCTCTCCGCAATCGCATCATAGATTTCTTGGTGGTTTTGTAAGTTCTTCTCTGCCAAGGTCACCACTTGCTCTGCAATCAACACATCAAGGTAAACGCGAGAGACCTCTAGAGCCTTATCCTCGGCAGTAGCGACCATTGCCCACTGCTCCGCCGTCGCTTCATTTTGGGTGCGATCGACTTCGTTTTGGGTACGAAAACCGTCAAATAGCATTTGCTGAAGAGAGACACCCAGTTCACGACGCGTTAAATCCACTTCATCATCGGTGGTGGTATCACGCCGTGTCGCGGGGGAGTCGGTACGCTCCCAACCGATCCCAGCCGTCGCATCGAGCTTGGGATAATAACCGGCTTTCGCTTGATCAATAGCTTGCTCACTGGCTTTATAGCGGGCAAATGCTTGGCGGATCTGAGGATGTGATTCGAGCGACTGGGCGACCGCTTGCTCCAGTGTCTGTGATAAAACAGCAGGCGAACTTAGCCCTAACATCAAGGCTATGGCAGTCACACGCTTTTTAAATACCACGTGTGGTAAGTGCAGCATGTTGTTTCTCCTATTTTTTATTAGCGCTCGCGGAGCGCATTTTCTTTTGCTCGCAGTATCGGGTTAAGTAAGTACTCAATCACCGTCCGCTTGCCGGTTATAATATCCACTGACGTTAACATGCCTGGTATGATGGGCATGGGTGTCCCATCTTTCTTAGTGAGATGGGAAGAATCCGTACGTATTCTCACTAAGTAAAAACTGTTGCCTTCTTCATCTTGCGTTGTATCGGCGCTAATGTGCTCGACAGTCCCTTCCAATCCGCCGTAACGGGTAAAGTCATAGGCTGTGACTTTCACGACAGCAGGTAAGCCGGGATGCAAAAAGGCGATATCTTTAGGCAAGATTTTCACCTCAACCAACAATTGGTCTTCGGTAGGGACAATTTCAATCACGTCTTCACCGGGTTGCACCACACCACCGAGGGTATTGATGTGTACTGTCTTTACCGTGCCGTTCACCGGAGAGGTGATCACCGCTTTATCCACTTTGTCTTGCGCACCAACGGTCGCTTCCGTCAACCGAGACAACCTTGCTTCCACTTCACTCAGCTTGCCACGTGTTTCACTGATAAACTGAAGCGCGGCCTCTCGTCGCTTTAGTATGGCCTCATCCAACGCCGCTTTGATTTTCGGTCTAGACAGCTTCAGGTTTGTTAACTCACCTTCCATATCATTGATCTGTCTCTGGAGTTTGAGAAGTTCCACTTCTGAGACAATGCGCTTTTCGACCAGTGGGCGTGTGATATTGATCTCACGCTGCATGATTGTCATGCTGTTATTGAGTGTTTTTATCTTTGAAGCGACTTCTTGAAGCTCTTGGCCTTTTTGGACAATCTGACGCGCTTGTATCTCTAGCTGGTTACTCAAGCTATCTAATCGGCTGCGATATTCAGACTTTTGGCGAGCCACCAAATTGGGTTTTCGGCTAGTGAGGGTATCGGGGAAAGTGATCGTTCTGGGTTCAATCACAATTTGCTGTTGCCAAGGCTGGCTGGCGGGCAACAGTGATACGCWATCGAGTTCGTGATACATCCGAGTCACCGCCGCACGAAGGCTATCCACTTCTTGCTCTTGTTGGGCAAGATCTGAGCGGAATCGGGTATCATCAATTCGAGCCAACGGCATGCCCTTCTCGACGAGCTGGCCTTCATCAACGAACATGGCCTGAAGGATCCCTCCATCCAAGCTTTGAATCAGCTGAACATGAGACGACGGGATCACTTTACCACTGCCACGAGTGACGCGGTCCAATTCAGCAAAAGACGCCCAAACGATAAAACTCGCGACTAACAGGAGTGCTCCCCATACCACTGCGCGATAACGCAATGGTGCATCTGTCATCATCGCACCATAAACATCATCGATCATATCTAGATCTGTATGACGGTCTTTTTTAATTAACCGCTTGATCATGATGCATTTCCTTTATTGAGCTTACTGAGCACCTGATCTCTGGGTCCATCCATGACCACGCGCCCTTTATCCATCACAATCACACGCTTAGCCAGTTTGAGCAGCGCCATATTATGCGTCACCATGATCAGTGTTCGTCCACGCGCCGCCACTTGCATGGCTTTAATGAACTGGTTTTCGGCATGGGCATCTAGGCTTGCGGTCGGCTCATCCATGATCAACATCGGTGGCTCATTGAGCAGAGCTCTTGCTAAGGAGACCGCTTGGCGTTGACCTCGGGACAGCCGCTCGCCTCGCTCACCGACTTGTTTGTCTAGCCCTTCATGATCTTGTGCGGTAAATAAGCTCACACCAGAAAGCTGCACAGCACGCATCAATTGGTGTTCGGTCACTTGCCGCGTACCAAACATTATGTTTTCACGGATAGTGCCATGAAACAGGGCCACATCCTGTGCGAGATACCCGACGTTTCGACGCAGATCAGCGGGGTGTATTTGCCGGCTATCGACCCCATCAAAGCGTAAGCTCCCTTGCTGCGGCTGAAATAGGCCAGCTAATAGTTTGAGTAAGGTTGTTTTCCCTGAGCCGTTCTTACCCAAAATCGCGATCACTTCCCCAGGTTGAACACGGAAATTTAATGGATAGAGCGCTGGACGTTCTGACTCAGGATAATTAAACGCCAAGTTGTCAGCACTGATCTCACCTTTTAAGCGTTTGCGGCTCACTAGATGGCCTTTTTCCGCAAACTCATCTTCTTGCTCCATCATGGCATTAAGCTGACGAAGCGAGGAACTGGTTTGATTCCAGCGACTGAGCAGGCTCGCCATCTGTGCCATCGGCGACACGGCGCGGCTTGAAAGCATCACCGCAGCAATAATTCCGCCCATGGAAATATCACCATCAGCGACACGATACACCCCTAAAATCACCACCGCGATAGCCATCATTTGGGTCACAAATGTCGCGGTATAAGAGATGTTGTTGGTGATTTGCTTAACTTTAAAGTTCCAGTTAGCCGTATGTGCAGTCATTTGTTGCCAGCTACGCTGCACAATACCTTCAGCAACATTAGACTTAATCCCTTCTAACGCCGAGAGGCTTTCGATTAAGTGTCCGTGTCGCTCTGATGCATACTTGTTGCTCTCTTCGATGGCCGCTTTTAGTTTGGGCTGAACCGAAATGGTGTAAGCCAATATGATAAAGCCCGCAAGCACAGGCACTATCGCTAAATCCCCCGCAACGAGATAAATCACTGTAATAAAAAATACCGCAAAGGGAAGATCGACAAGCGTGGTAATCGTGGCTGAGGTCAACATATCTCGCACAGCATCAAACTCACCCAGCTGTTTTGCGGTTGCCCCCACACTGGCTCCTCGATTGACCAAAGGGGTTCCCATCAGCCGCGCAAATAAACGAGATGACACAATAATGTCGACCTTTTTTCCTGCAACATCAATCATGTAAGAGCGAAGTTTTCGCATTAAAAAGTCAAAACAATACGCTAGCGTCGCACCGCTTGCGAGCACCCACAGTGACTCAAACGCAAGGTTAGGAACCACTTTGTCATAGACATTCATGACAAATAAAGGAGAGACAAGCGCGAAAAGGTTTACCAAAATGGAGGCTAATAACGCATCTCGATAGATAGGTGCTGCGTCTTTTACCGTCTGCCAAAACCAGTGGATCTTGGTGTCGTGCAAATGCAGATCCACAGATTGATCACCGCGGTACTGACGTTTTATCAGAAAACAGTAACCAACATACATGGCCTCAAGCGCCTCAAGCGCAATGGTCTCTTCCCCTGCATTTTCAGGCAGTTGAATAAGTGCCGTGCCCGCATCACTATCTATTTCACGCAATACACAGGCTTTTTGGTCAGAGAGCAACAGGACACAGGGCAACAAGAGCGCGCCGACATTATCCAGATTACGTCGAGACAACCGAGCAGCCAGACCCGCTCGACCCGCGGCTTGTGGAAACATGTCCGGGGTAAGCAAGGCATTGGTCATCGGTAAGCCCGCGACCAACGCATCACCAGAGCAAGGGGTGCCATAGTGCTCAGTCAATAACACTAAGCAATCAAGCAAAGGATCGTCTGTGGGTTGCTCACCGGGCGCAATTCGCCATTGTGCAGTTTGACTATTGTTAGAAGGGTCAGTCACTTACGTCTCTCTTTTGACCGAAAATGAGCAGGCAGCGACATGATAGCCGCTGCCTGGTAGGGATTACCAGTCGGTATTGTCGACTTTTATCTCTAAGTCTAGATTACTCCCGATAGAAAGATCAGCGTGATCATCCCCTCTCGTTAATGTGAGCTCTCCTGCTTGACCGTCGATCAATGTATTAATCACCACCTCTTGTTGGCCATTCGTTGTGACAATACTTAAGCTCTCAATATCGATTTGCTGATCAATGTGACTATCGCCATCCGCATCAATTCCAATGGTTAATGTTCCTTCTTGCTCACCATTACTCGTGGTTTGCCAAGAAATGGACACCTGACCATCTTTAATAAGTTGCGTTAAGTCTTCAACAAATTCCAAGGTGTCTTGTGAGCTACCTTGATTATCGAAGTCAACAATCACATCGGTTTCAGCGGCATCACCGTTAGCGGATGATGGTATATCATCCAATGACCATTGGAACTTATCACTACCAGTCCCTCCGATAAGGGTATCTTCACCTCGCCCACCAATGAGGGTGTCATCTCCACCTTGACCATAGAGGATATCGTCACCGTCTCCACCTTTGAGGACATCATCGCCTCCGCGAGTATCACCATCGACATTAAACAACGCGTGGTTGTCTTTAATGTACTGATACAGCTCGATATCAGAAGGCGCTGCGCCATTTTTCATTTCAAGGAATGTAGTCAACGCGTCCACGCCCGATCCATCTGGTAGCGACTCAGGCCGTGTCAGACCATTTTCATCCCAAGGTAGATTGTCAGTGTTAATGGTATCGCCAAAGAGAATATCGTCTCCAGCATTACCGATTACCTCATCATCGCCAACAGGGAGTACATTGATCTCTCTGGCGCCTTCATCCAGTGCCGCACTCAGATCATCGGCTGTATTAACGATCTCAACATCTCCAGTTGGTGCACTCACACTTCCCCACTGGTCACTCCACGTTCCCGAACCAGTTACATTCGTATTATCAAAGAACCTGAGAATATCTGCATTCACTCCACTCCCAATGCCGATAGCTCGAACAGTAGAGTTCTCAGCAAGTGACTCATATGCCCTAATCGAAGCCTTTAATTCAAAGGACTCTGTCGTAGTTCCTGAGTAATTACTACTATTCGAAAGCGTCGGATTACCGTCGGTTAGGAAGAATGACAAATTCTCACTATTTGTGTCCGAGTGAGTGTTAAACCATGAAGAAGCTTGGTCAAAGGCAGCTTCATAGTTAGTTCCTCCGCCAGATTGAAGAGAATCTATAACACGATCAACGTACCAACTTTTCTGCCACTCACTCAGCTGAGTGAAGTTATCGATGTTGATTTTTAAACTTGCTGAGGAGTCAAAGTCTACCAATGCCAGATTGATCGTGCCCGGATGATCAGAAATATTCTCCAACATCGACTTCAACGACGTTTTCAACACATCAAGTCTCGATGCAGAACTTCCCGGCTCTAATGCATACCCCATACTGCCGGATGTATCGACAATCAACGCAATATTGTAGTTTGTTGGCTCGGTTGAGTTAACTTCCACCCCACCAATATCACCAAGCAACACATCATCGCCTGAGCCGCCCTCAACCGTGTTATCACCATTAGGATTATTAGGTGGAATCACTGCGATCCCTGGTTGCGTGGTGGCATACTCAGGTAAATCGACAGGATTGCCGTTTTCATCAACTTCTGTCGCACCAACAGTCACGGATAAATCAGGCGCACTTCCTTCAGGCAACTCAAGTGTGACAGAGAAACCAGCATCTGAGCCTGGGTTAGGCTGCAGTGCATCAATCGGCACTTGCCAATCACCTGAATCAAGCTGCTCTCCCCCTGAAACACTGCCGCCTTCCGGGATTCCCGATATAATCACTGATGTGATTTGTTCAGAGCCGTCGCTATCGTTTAGTGAAACATCCACATCTAGCTGTACAATGTCCGCAACTTTGGTCAATTCACCATCGTCAACGACATACTTACCATCCGCAAAATAGACAGTTTCGATACTGTATAGATCATGATTAGCATTTTGCGTGTGGTCATCTTGGTAAACCAAGCGAACCGCATCGCTAAAACCGCGAAAAGTCTCTATTTGATAATCGTCACGGTTTCCTTGGAGATAGACAGTGTCATCACCACTTCCTCCATAATAAGCTGTTGAGGCAGCACTCGCATTGCGTGATACAAAGACATCATCACCATCATTTCCACGCAGCGCATATGAACCATCGCCAGTACCACCAACAATAAGATCATCGCCATTGCCCGTATTTACATCAACAGCACCTGAGCTACTATCACCAACGCTAACTATTTGATCATAATGGTCAGATGACTCACCATTATGCTGTTCTGCGTAATTGATAATCTCATTTGCCGAGTGGTTATCGTCTGAATACGACAACGAAGCAGAGACGGACAAACCATTCGAGATCGGCAACACAAACAGTGGGATACTCTCTGTAGTAGTTGCCGTATCATTATTCCCCTCTTCTGTACTGGTTGCCGTTACTTTAAGATTGACCTCACCTTCATACTGCTCAGGCATCGAGATAGAAAGATTAGACAAGTCCCACCCTTTGATAGAGATAGAGCCATTTTCGACAATCACTTCCTGATTACCATCGGACAATGTCGATCCCGCAGGAATATCATCTAACGTGAGCGTCAGCTTCTCAGAGCCATCTTGATCTACTAGGCTGGCATTAATGACAGGTAACTTAATCGGCTCACCCGCCTGCCCTTCTCCTGGCTCGTTAAGGGTGTAATAACCCCCGTCTCCATCACCGTGATACCCCTTAACACCTAAGCCACCGTCTTCTAATGCTTCGGCATTTGGTGCGAGATTAAAATTACTTGCATTTAGGTCAATAGCCGAGCCATTACCTACGGCGACTTCAATATCATAGCCACCAGGACCATTCTGGTTATGGGTATAAATGTCTAACGAATAGTAGCCACTTTCTGATGGCGTAAATTCGCCGCTGAATCGGCCGCTTCCGCTTACGCCACCTGGGGAGGTTCCTTGACTGCCATATCGCCCCTCGGCAATCACTTCGCCACCAATGACGATTGCAGCACTATCATCTGCATACCCGCCAAAGCTGTAGCTTTTACCTGCCTCTAGATAGATTAACCCTGAAGTCACCATCGCCTGACCAGCATCTAATCCAGATCCGGTATTAACGGCGACATCTTCGGTTGTCGATTTAGCATCTGCTTCCCCAGCACTGTTCATCGCATTCAACAAGGTTTCAGCATCGACACCGTTTCCGTTCCCATTTGGCGTGCCAACGTCAACTGAATTCCAGGTTGAGACATTAAGATTCGTGGACACAAAGTCCAGATCAAGCTCGCCTAGTGATAAATCAGGCGCATCAGCCACAGGCGTCACACTGATATTGAGTGTCGCTTGCGTGGTATCACCATATTCATCTTGAACGGTGTAGGTGATAGCTGGTACGTCACCACTCCAATGCTCTACCGGCGTAAAGGTATAATCACCATCCCCGCCAATGGTAATTTCACCGACATCAGCGATAGTGACTGGCTCACCAGCGGCGTGGGTTTCAGTTTGACCAGCAATCGTGAAGGTGGTGACGGTGAGGTCACCCTCTTCATCTGAATCATTGGTAAGTACATTGCCACTCTGTGCAGTGTCTTCTGCACCTGAAGCGGTATCGTCTACTGCAATTGGCGCGTCGTTCACCAAGGTCACACTTGGATCGTAGCTGGCCGCTTCGCCATCCACTGTGCCGTCATTTGGCGTCAACGTGAACGCTGGCAACTCTTGACCACCGTTCACCAGTGCCGCACCCGCTTCGGTCAAGACAACGTTGCCATTGCCATCCAACGCGTAGTTCGTTGTATCACTGAGTGTCACGCTGACCGTGNGGCGCGTCGTTCACCAAGGTCACACTTGGATCGTAGCTGGCCGCTTCGCCATCCACTGTGCCGTCATTTGGCGTCAACGTGAACGCTGGCAACTCTTGACCACCGTTCACCAGTGCCGCACCCGCTTCGGTCAAGACAACGTTGCCATTGCCATCCAACGCGTAGTTCGTTGTATCACTGAGTGTCACGCTGACCGTGTCACCTTCTTCATCGCTGGTGGTGTAAGACGCAACCACATCGTCCGCAGACGCTTGCTCTTCGGTGAAGTTGTTAGTGGCAGTGATGGTGATTTCCGGCGCGTCGTTCACCAAGGTCACACTTGGATCGTAGCTGGCCGCTTCGCCATCCACTGTGCCGTCATTTGGCGTCAACGTGAACGCTGGCAACTCTTGACCACCGTTCACCAGTGCCGCACCCGCTTCGGTCAAGACAACGTTGCCATTGCCATCCAACGCGTAGTTCGTTGTATCACTGAGTGTCACGCTGACCGTGNCCGTTCACCAGTGCCGCACCCGCTTCGGTCAAGACAACGTTGCCATTGCCATCCAACGCGTAGTTCGTTGTATCACTGAGTGTCACGCTGACCGTGTCACCTTCTTCATCGCTGGTGGTGTAAGACGCAACCACATCGTCCGCAGACGCTTGCTCTTCGGTGAAGTTCTGCTGGTTCGTCATCGTGACTTCCGGTGCGTCGTTTTGTGCCGCATACGTTGGCGTTGCGCTGTCAGAAGCGGTCGCATTGTCGCTATCGGTCGCCGTTAGGCTCACCGCTGGCAAGGTCTCGCCCGCATTGATCGCGTCTACACCATCTTGCGTCAACACCACGTCGGTGCCATCTATCGCGTAGTAACCGTCATCATTGCTGCCTGGCGTGAAGTCCACGCTTGGCGTGCCGTCTTCTTCGTCACTGGCGCTGAAGGTGGCTACGACGGTGTCGGTGTCGGCGTCGTTTTCATTGAACTGAGCCGCCGCCGTCACCTCGATCACTGGGCCAACAAGATGAACAGACGCCCCGGTGCTCTCTACCGTATTACCCGCGTCATCCGACGAGCTCACTGTGACTTCAAACTCGGTGTCCGCGGCCAGGTCGCTGCCGGCCACGTCCACGCTCCACTCGCCGTTTTCATCCACGGTGGTGGTGTACTCGGTACCATTGATGGTCATGGTCACCACATCGCCTTCGCTGATGTCGCCACCTATCGCCGTACCGGTCACCGCGATGGGCTCGCCTGCTTCTTGCGCGTTGATCACGTCATCGCTGGTGATGTTATCTACGCTGACCGTGCCGGCGTCTGCGCTAGTATCAATTTCCGCACTATCACTGCCCGGTGCGGAGGTGTTACCGGAGGTGTCGGTAATGGTAGCGTCTACGGTAAGGGTTTCACCGTCTGCGGGAGTATCAGGGAGGGTCACGATGACAGAGCCGTCGGTAATATTGTCGTCTGTCAGGGTGAAGGTTTGTCCATTCACCGTTAATACATCGCCTGGATTAGCGTTAGTACCCGTTAAATCGATAGAGACACGAATACCATCGCCAATTTCTTGGCTGCTAATCACACCGTCATTGTTTGCGTCATTGAGGATGGTCACACCTGGCGCGTTGGGTGCCGTTGCATCAACGAAGCGTCCAAAGCCGTCTTCTTGGTTAGTGCCAATCGCACCTGCGTTGTTAGCAATCGAGTCAGAGTCAAATCCAGAGCTTGCGATGGTCTCGCTTCCATCACGCGCAATGTTCACATAGCTCCACGAGCCACTTCCGGTCGCGTCTTGCCCCGCAGCCGTCGCCTGATCTTCTTGAATGGTGATCTCGCCTTCACCGTCAAGGATTTGCTGCTGAATGTCTGCGATTTCGTCTTGGACGTCTTGTGGTAATGCGTCAAAAAGAGAGTCCGACGATTCACTCTGCGGTTCAATCATAAGCTGTGTCCCGTCACTCAAGGTAATAACAGTGTCACTGCTATCCGGCAAGCCAAGCTGGGTTCCCGACGGGAGCGTAGCCCCTTCGCTGAGTGTGGTCAGTTCACCATTGACTAAAACACGGCCACTGCCTTGAATTGTGTCGATTGTAACGTTGCGAGAGAGCGAGATTGATTTCATAGTACGAGACTCTTTAACCGAGAAAAGTGTGAGACGCATTCAAAATACCTATTGCCTCAGATTATCTAAGCATATAGACATAGATAAAAGCGATTTTAACCAGAAATGTGCGACCCATACGGCTCAAAAATGAGACAAATAGGACAGGGAAAACATGTATTACGAGATCAGGTGAATGTCTCTCTAGATCAGCAGAATAACCGGCCTTGTACTTAACTTACTTGGTTGCCATGATCTAGCGATATATCACGCGCCTTGATGATAAAGTCGTCAATATAATCATCCCGTTTTTCTTCTCGTATCCCAAGATGAATTGCCTTATGAATACCTTGTTCGCCCATACGAAGAATATGAAGGTTGAGTCGCTGTTGGTATTCTTGTGCCAGCCATTTGGGCAAAGCCGCAATCCCTCGCCCTGCGGCAACCATTTGCAGCATGATATCTGTGGTTTCAATCGTTTTGTGTTTGCGTGGGGCACAGTGCGCCGGCGCCAAGAACTGGGTAAAGACATCTAAACGCGATTGATCGACTGGGTAGGTGATCAGGACGTCTTGCGTCACTTGATTGGGCTCAACGTAGTCAAACGCTGCCAAAGCGCTTTGGTGATGAGTAACCAGCACGAGTTCATAATCGAATACGGATACGTACTCTATACCTGGCTTGAGCAAAGGATCGGGCGTGACGAGTACATCAATCTCGTGGCCAAACAATGCGCCCAAACCACCAAATTGGAACTTTTGTTTAACGTCAACATCCACATCCGGCCATTGATGCAAGAAAGGCTCAACCACCTTAAGCAACCACTGATAACAAGGGTGACACTCCATACCAATGCGCAGTGTGCCACGCTGGCCTTGTGCAAATTGTTTAAGTTGCTGTTCAGCGTGTTCGAACTGAGGAAGCATACGCTCAGACAATGTAAGCAAGTACTCACCTGCTTGCGTAAAATGAAGCTGTCGCCCCGACTTTTGCCACAAGCGAATCCCGAGCTGACTCTCCAGTTTTTTCATTGCGTGGCTGATCGCGGATTGAGTGAGGTATAGCCTCTCTGCGGCTGCGGTAATCGACCCTTGCTCTTTGATGGCACGCAGAATATGAAGGTGGTGACGTTCTAACATGTCTATTCCATGACAAAAATTCATTGATAGATGAAATAATGCCATTTTAGTTCATAACGAGAAAGCCCTATGCTGATTTCAATCGAAAAGGAGGACGTATAGATGGCTAAAACTCATAATCTCGGCTTTCCACGTATCGGCGCACAGCGTGAACTTAAATTTGCACTCGAGCGTTACTGGCGTGGCGAATCATCACAACAAGACTTAACCGATCTTGCGAAAGATCTGCGCCGCAATCACTGGCAACAACAAAGTGAACTCGACATCGCTCCCGTTGGCGACTTTTCATTTTATGACCATGTACTCGACACCAGCTTTTTAGTCGGCAATGTGCCTGAACGTGTTGCCTCGGACCAAGACAATGACCTTGATAACTACTTCCGCGTTGCTCGCGGTCGCTCAGCAAACGATAGTGCTTGCCAGTGCGTACACGCCGGTGAGATGACTAAGTGGTTTGACACTAACTATCACTACATCGTGCCAGAATTTACCGCGCAAACAACGTTTAGTCTTCATGCTGACAACCTGTTGAACCAAATAGAAGAAGCCCAACAAGCTGGTGTTCAGGCCAAGCCGGTTCTAGTCGGTCCCGTCACATATCTGTGGCTGGGCAAAGAAAAAGATGCATCGAACAAACTGGATCTGCTCGATAAGCTCTTACCCGTATATCAAACCTTACTGAACAAACTGGCAGAGAAAGGCATTGAGTGGGTCCAAATCGATGAGCCGATCTTGGTCACGGAGCTCACGCCTGAATGGCAGGCGGCGCTAAAAACCGCGTATCGTGCATTAAGCCAAACGAAGGTCAAGCTATTGCTGGCGAGCTACTTCGGCGAGCAAGCTGAAAATCGTCCATTGGCGCAATCGTTGCCCGTTGACGGCTGGCATTTGGATGCTATTCGTGGTCGAGGAGATGTGGATGCATACCGTGAAGCGCTTAGCGATCAACACGTCCTATCTCTGGGTGTGATTAATGGTCGTAATGTTTGGAAAACGAATCTCAATGCCACGTTAGAATGGCTCGAACCGATTCATCAATCTCTGGGGGATCGCCTCTGGCTCGCGCCGTCTTGCTCTTTGCTTCATGTGCCGGTCGACTTGGCGAGCGAGAAAAACCTCGATCCTGAGGTAAAAAACTGGCTTGCCTTTGCCCACCAAAAGCTCGAGGAGCTGGATGTACTCGCTCGCGCGCTTAATCACGGCCGTCAAACCGTTCAGCCCGCGCTGGACAATAACCGTGAGGCAATCGAAAGCCGCCAGCAATCACCACGCGTACACAACCCTAAGGTGCAAGCCGCATTGGCAGCAATTACACCACAGTTAGGGGCACGGCAGCGTCCGTTTGCCGAGCGTATTCGCTTGCAACACGAGCAGCTCAACCTGCCGCGCTTCCCGACCACCACCATAGGGTCATTCCCACAAACGCGTGCCATTCGCCAAACACGCTTGCAATACAAGAAGGGCGATATTGATGCCGCCACTTATCAAGACATTATGCGCAAAGAGATCGCCCATGCGGTGGAAAAGCAAGAAGCGTTAGGGCTCGWTGTCTTGGTTCACGGTGAAGCTGAACGTAACGATATGGTGGAGTACTTTGGCGA
The DNA here is from genome assembly GCF_001995345.1 of Salinivibrio sp. IB872. NCBI lineage: Bacteria > Pseudomonadati > Pseudomonadota > Gammaproteobacteria > Vibrionales > Vibrionaceae > Salinivibrio > Salinivibrio sp. IB872. The sequence goes on from NZ_MUFO01000018.1 coordinate 60,038, forward strand.
ACAGCTGGATGGGTATGTGTTCAGTCAGTTTGGCTGGGTGCAATCGTATGGTTCTCGCTGTGTGAAGCCGCCGATTTTATTTGGGGATATTGAGCGCCCGAAAGCAATGACAGTGGAGTGGACCCAGTACGCTCAGTCTCTGACTGATAAGCCGCTGAAAGGCATGCTCACTGGACCGGTCACCATTCTTAATTGGTCATTTGTGCGCGATGATCAGCCACGATCGCAGACCTGTAACCAACTGGCACTGGCGATCCGCCAAGAGGTGCAAGATCTCGAGAAAGCTGGCACCAGGATCATTCAAATAGATGAAGCGGCACTGCGTGAAGGTTTACCGCTGCGTCGCAGTGAGTGGCAAAGCTACCTTGATTGGGCGATTAACGCGTTTAAAATTGCCGCCAATGGTGTCAATGACGAGACGCAAATCCATACCCATATGTGTTATTCCGAGTTTAACGATATCATCGCATCGATTGCTGACATGGACGCCGACGTGATCACCATTGAAACCTCACGCTCGGATATGGAACTGTTGGATGCATTTGATCATTTTGACTATCCCAATGATATTGGTCCTGGTGTGTATGACATTCACTCGCCAAACATTCCCAGTCAGGCACAAATTATTGCGTTAATGAAAAAGGCTGCCGCTCGTATTCCGGAAGAAAGATTGTGGGTAAACCCAGATTGCGGCCTAAAAACCCGCCAATGGGATGAGGTGATCCCGGCATTAGAAAATATGGTTGCAGCGGCGAAAGCGCTTCGTCAGGAATAGCGCGTCAGCAGCGTACCGCTACCCGCATTGACTGAACCCTATAATGACAAAACGCGCCACGGATAACTCCGATGGCGCGTTTTTTATCGCAAAAGAAAAGGGAGCCTGAGCTCCCTTTTCTCCAGAATCTTAGCGACGGATGCCTAGACGCTTGATAACGTCCAAGTAACGGTCAACATTGTTCTTTTTCAGGTAGTCCAACAGCTTACGACGACGTGAAACCATGCGTAGCAGGCCACGACGGCTGTGGTGGTCACCTTTGTGCTCAGCGAAGTGCGATTGCAGATCGTTGATAGATGCAGTCAACAGGGCGATTTGAACTTCTGGTGAACCAGTGTCGTTCTCAGTTTTACCAAAATCAGCAACGATTTTAGCTTTTGCTTCTGCAGTCAGAGACATAATGCTCTCCTAATAAGAGTGTGTGATTATCATGCACCAGCCAATCTCTGATTCAGCCAGTGCCCGAAGGCGCGAATTCTACCCGTTTTAGCTGGGTATCGCAATGTTATTGCCGACTATCACGCCATTTTCTTACCGTTGCCACCTTACCGCTTGAAAATGCGACAAGTTTATTCGCAGCATGCTCGCGCTGTTTCGCGCCAGCAGTGCTTGGCAAGCGCGCATTTTAGCTAAGCGTGCCGCTAACGTGCTCTAGGCGTTGTCACTGCGCGCGGTTTGCGGCTCAGGTTGACGGCTCGCGACCAAACGGCGCGGCGCAACCAGACCATCAGCATCAATTTCACCCACACCGATAAACTGACGCTCTTCGCCAGCCGTTAAACGCACATAGCCTTCAGTCGGAGCGTTAGGCACTTGCACCGCTTGACCTTGTAGCGCATAACTTGCCACGACGGGCAGTAGGTTAATCTCGCGCAGATCTTGTACCGCCGTATCAAGTGGCAATAGCAAAGGATCGAGCAGTTGTTTTGGCTGGATCTCTTGCTCACGCGCTTGGTTAAGCAGGCTTTCAAGCTGCTCTAAGGTCACCATGTTACGTGCTGGATAGCCTGACACACCAATACGACGCAGCGCCGTGACATGTGCACCACAGCCAAGCATTTCACCTAAATCGTCAACAATGGTGCGGATGTAGGTGCCTTTTGAGCAATGCACTTCCATCTCGATTTCATGGCCTTCAAAGCGCAGCAGTTCAATCTGATAGACCTTAATGGTACGCGCTTCACGTGGTACTTCGATGCCTTGGCGCGCGTATTCATACAAAGGTTTCCCTTGGTATTTCAACGCCGAAAACATCGATGGGATCTGCTGGGTTTCCCCGCGGAATTTTGCAATACAACGCTCAAGCAAACCTAGGTTTACTTTGACGTCACGGGTTTCTACCACTTCACCATCTGCATCTGAGGTATTGGTACGCTCACCCAATTTGGCGACCACTCGATAACGTTTATCGGAGTCGAGCAAAAACTGAGAGAACTTGGTTGCCTCACCCAAACAAATCGGCAGCATCCCGGTTGCAAGTGGATCCAGTGCCCCCGTGTGGCCTGCTTTCTCCGCAAAGAAGATACGTTTTACTTTTTGTAAAGCATCATTGGACGTCATGCCGGTTGGTTTATCGAGTAGGATAATCCCATCCACCGGACGACCTCGACGACGTTGACGACGCGCCATCAGTTACTCCTCACCTTTTTCATCATCACCGCGACGTTCATCGTCATCGCGTACCGCCTTGCTGACCAAGTTCGAGATACGCATCCCTTCAGTCAGTGACTCGTCAAACACGAAGGTCAACTCAGGGGTCACACGCAAACGAATCGCTTTGCCAACCAATGAACGGATGTAGCCACTGGCTTCGTTCAGCGCCTTAAGGCTCTCGGTAGGGGCTTGTTCATCGACGGTTAAAAAGGTCACGAAGACTTTGGCATACGCCAGATCACGTGAAATTTGCACATCGGATACGGTGACCATTCCGATGCGAGGGTCTTTGATTTCGCGTTGTAGGATCAGTGCAATCTCTTTTTGCAGCTGATGCGCAACGCGATCAGTACGGCTAAAATCTTTACCCATAATCTTTTCTCTCAACAAAATGGGGGTAAGCGCATGCGCCTCCCCCCACGGTGTATCCAAACAACCTCGTTGTATTGTCTCGTTCAATTAGTCGATTGAACGTTGAATCTCAACGGTTTCATAGACTTCGATTTGGTCACCAACGCGAACATCATTGTAGTTCTTCACGCCAATACCACATTCGTAGCCTTTCTTCACTTCGTTCACATCATCTTTGAAGCGGCGGAGTGATTCCAACTCACCTTCGTAGATAACCACGTTTTCACGTAGGACACGAATTGGGTTGTTACGCTTAATCACACCTTCAGATACCTGACAACCGGCAATGGCGCCCAATTTTGGTGATTTGAAGACATCGCGCACTTCTGCCAAACCGATGATTTCTTGTTTGAATTCAGGCGCAAGCATACCGCTCATCGCTTGTTTCACTTCATCAATCATGGTGTAGATGACAGAGTAGTAACGCAGATCCAAGCTTTCCGCTTCAATGGTCTTACGCGCAGCGGCATCCGCACGCACGTTAAAGCCACAGATAATGGCGTTAGACGCGGCTGCAAGTACTGCGTCAGTTTCAGTGATACCACCGACACCAGAGCCCACAACTTTCACTTTTACTTCGTCAGTTGAGAGCTTAACCAGTGCATCGTTGATCGCTTCCACTGAGCCTTGTACGTCAGCTTTAAGTACGATGTTCAGCTCAGCCACTTCACCTTCTTCCATGTTAGAGAACATGTTTTCCAGTTTGGCTTTTTGCTGACGCGCCAGCTTAACGTCACGGAACTTGCCTTGACGATACAGCGCCACTTCACGCGCTTTCTTCTCGTCACGTACCACCGTGGCTTCATCACCCGCAGCAGGCACGCCAGATAGGCCCAGAATTTCCACAGGAATCGAAGGTCCCGCTTCTTCTACTTCTTGGCCATTCTCATCGCGCATCGCACGGACACGGCCATATTCCAGACCACACAGAACGATATCGCCTTTTTTGAGCGTACCTTCTTGAACCAATACGGTAGCAACTGGACCACGACCTTTGTCGAGGCGAGATTCAACCACAACGCCACGCGCCATACCATCTTTAACCGCTTTCAGTTCAAGCACTTCTGATTGCAGCAAGATAGCTTCTAGTAGCGCATCGATGTTTTGGCCTTGTTTCGCAGACACGTGAACAAACATGTTCTCACCACCCCAGTCTTCTGGGATAACGTCATGCTGTGCCAGTTCGTTCTTCACGTTGTCAGGGTTCGCACCCTCTTTATCCATCTTGTTCACTGCCACGATAAGAGGCACACCGGCCGCTTTCGCGTGTTGGATCGCTTCGATGGTTTGTGGCATTACGCCGTCGTCAGCAGCAACGACCAAGACAACAATATCCGTTGCACCGGCACCACGTGCACGCATCGCGGTAAACGCGGCGTGTCCTGGAGTATCCAGGAAGGTGATCATGCCATTGTCGGTTTGTACGTGGTACGCACCAATGTGCTGGGTAATACCGCCCGCTTCGCCCGTGGCAACGTGTGCTTTACGGATGTAGTCAAGCAGTGAAGTTTTACCATGGTCAACGTGACCCATGATGGTAACGACTGGCGCACGTGGCGCAACGGGTGCATCGTTATCACGATCAGACAGTACCGCTTCTTCCAGCTCGTTTTCTTTACGCAAGATAACCTTGTGACCCATTTCCTCTGCAACAAGCTGTGCAGTCTCTTGGTCAATCACTTGGTTAATGGTCGCCATCGCGCCCATTTTCATCATGGTTTTAACGACTTCAGCGCCTTTTACTGCCATTTTGTTGGCCAATTCGGCAACGGTGATGGTTTCACCGATTTCAACTTCACGGTTTACTTTTTGCGCTGGCTTTTTAAAGCCGTGTTGCATCGAGGTTGGCTTAGCCATGCGACCTTTGCCTTTCCCGCCTTTGCCACGACGGCCACGAGGTGATTTATCCTCAGCTTGAGTCGCTTTTTTCTTTTTCTTACGACGCGGTGCAGCACTTTCTTCGCGACGATCCGCTTCGTCTTCCGCTTCGCGGGCATACTGAGAGGTAACTGTATGGTGATCAGCTGCCTCCATGGTGGTTAGCGCTTGATCTTGTTCAGACCAGCGTTCTTGGTTTGCTTCTGCCATTTTGCGTGCCTCTTCTAACTGCCGCTGACTTTCTTCTTCAGCTTTACGCTTGGCTTCCTCTTCCTGGCGACGCTTAAGTTCATCAGCTTCTTTCTTCGCTTGCGCATCGGCAGCACGAGCTGCAGCAGTCTCCGCTGCGTCCTCTTCGGACTGCTCGTTTTGTGGTTGCGCTTGCGGTTTGGCTTCACGCTTAGCTTTCTCTTCGGCTTCGCGTTTGGCTTTCTCTTCAGCTTCGCGTTTGGCTTTTTCTTCAGCTTCACGCTTGGCTTTCGCTTCTGCTTCACGCTTCGCTTGCTCTTCAGCTTCTTGGCGCGCTTTCTCTTCGGCTTCACGTTTGGCACGTTCTTCCGCTTCTTGCGCAACCTTTTGCTCTTCAAGCTCGCTACGTTTCACATAGGTGCGTTTCTTACGCACCTCAACTTGGACATCTTTGTTCTTTCCGCCAGCTCCTGAGACGCTCAGCGTGCTGCGTTTTTTGCGCTGTAGCGTCAGACGCGTCGGAGCATTGCCGTTGTCGCCGTGCTCACGTTTGAGATGCGCCAACAAGGCTTGTTTTTCATCTTGGCTTACCTGATCGTCAGCTGACTTTTGCATACCAGCTTCTTTAAACTGCTTCAGCAGACGATCGACTGGCGTATCAATTTCCTTCGCCAGTGTATGTACTGTAACCTCTGACATTCTGCTCCTCCTTTGCCGTCTTTACGCTTCGTCGCTGAACCAGCAAATATTACGTGCTGCCATAATGAGCTCGCCCGCACTTACTTCGTCCAATCCTTCAATGTCCAACAGATCATCGGTGCCTTGGTCGGCAAGATCTTCCAGCGTTTTCACGCCTTTCGCCGCCAATTTAAAGGCCATTTCGCGAGAAAGACCTTCCAGCGCCAACAGATCGTCAGCAGGCTCAGCGCCTTCCAGCGACTCTTCTTGTGCCAGTGCGATGGTGGTCAACGCTTCTTTGGCACGTGAGCGCAAAATGTCGACAGTGTCTTCATCTAGGCCATCAATTTCGAGCATTTCGCTCGTTGGAACGTAGGCCACTTCTTCTAGAGTGGTGAAACCTTCGTCAACCAAGGTCGCGGCAAAGTCTTCATCGATGTCGAGGTGTTTAACAAACAGCTCCAATGAGGCTTGTGCTTCTTCTTGGTGTTTTTTCTGAAGGTCTTCAACCGTCATGACGTTCAGTTCCCAACCGGTCAGTTGTGAGGCTAAACGTACGTTTTGACCATTGCGGCCGATCGCCTGTGCTAGGTTATCTGCCTCAACAGCAATATCCATGGTGTGGGTGTCTTCATCGACGATGATAGAGGCCACATYGGCTGGTGCCATTGCATTGATCACAAATTGCGCTGGGTTATCGTCCCAAAGCACGATATCAATACGCTCACCGCCTAACTCACCTGAAACGGCTTGGACGCGCGCACCACGCATACCGACACAAGCGCCGACAGGGTCAATGCGTTTGTCGTTGGTCTTCACGGCAATCTTTGCACGTGAGCCTGGATCGCGTGCCGCACCCATCAGCTCAATCATTTCTTCGCCAATTTCCGGCACTTCAATGCGGAACAGCTCGATCAGCATCTCTGGCTTTGAACGTGTCATGAAGAGCTGGAAACCACGCGCTTCTGGGCGCACAGCATACAGCAAACCACGGACGCGGTCGCCTGGACGGAAGTTTTCGCGCGGTAGTTGATCGTCACGCTGAATCACAGCTTCTGCGTTATTACCCAAATCCACGATGATCACATCACGGTTCACTTTTTTCACTACACCGGTAACCAGTTCACCTTCGTTATCCATGAACTGCTCAACCACTTGTGCACGCTCAGCTTCACGTACCTTTTGTACGATCACCTGCTTCGCGGTTTGGGTGGTAATACGGTCAAAAGTGACAGACTCGATTTCGTCTTCGATGTAACCACCAAGTTCAATCGTTTCGTCTTCGTATTGCGCCGCTTCCAATGTGATTTCACGGGTTGGCAATGTGACTTCGTCAACCACGAGCCAACGACGGAAGGTATCGAATTCACCGGTTTTGCGATCGATGGCGATACGTACATCAATGTCGGCTTCGTACTTCTTTTTGGTTGCCGTTGCCAGTGCGGTTTCCAGTGCCTCAAAAATACGCTCACGCGGAACGGCTTTTTCGTTTGAGACCGCTTCGACAACAGCCAAGATTTCTTTATTCATCTACTAATGCCTCATTTACTTTTAAAATGAAGGAACCAGGTTTGCTTTGGCGATATTACTCAAGGCAAACGCCTCATCTTGGCCGTCAACGCGAACCGTGATGGTGTCGCCATCGACAGAAAGGATTTCTCCTTTCCACTTACGGCGGTTTTGCATAGCCATTTTCAGCACGATGTTCACTTCATGCCCGATGAATTGCTGATAATGATCAGCGGTGAACAGTGGGCGATCCACGCCTGGCGATGACACTTCCAGGTTGTACGCCACTGTGATTGGGTCTTCCACATCCAACACTGCGCTAACCTGACGGCTTACATCGGCGCAATCGTCGACAGTAATGCCATTTTCATGGTCAATAAAAATACGCAATGTTGAGTGTTGGCCAGCCCGAACGAACTCTAGTCCAACTAACTCATAGTCCAACGCCTCAACCGGCGCGGTCAAAAGTTCAGTCAGTTGTTTCTCTAATCCTGTCATTCCAAACCCCAGAAATAAAAAAAGGGCTTAAAAGCCCAGTTACTATCCGAATGGTCGTTTTCAGATAACAAAAAACCCCGATAATCGGGGTTTAATGTAACTGGACCCTGATGCTATACCAGTGACGCATGTCGTTGGTATAGCCGTTATCGCTGGTCTCGGAAATATTTCAGCAATAACGAGAGAGTAACTCTCCGTGCCGATAAAAATGGTTCTTATTGGCACTGCCCCGAGGGCAAAACGGCCAGCCGTTGGCTAGCCGAGTTAGCGTAACTTTGTAAAAGAACGCTAACGCGTCTTTCAGTTTAGCAGTTGAGTAAACTACTAACTAAATGTGGTTGCGGAAGATGGATTTTATCGCGAAGTGCAGCTTCGACGACCTTCGGCTATTCAGCAGCCTAACCTTCCAAAACCTAAATTTGGTTGCGGGAGCCGGATTTGAACCGACGACCTTCGGGTTATGAGCCCGACGAGCTACCAGACTGCTCCATCCCGCGTCCGAGTGGCGATGATTATATCGCCTTTTCTTTCAAAGGTGCAAGTAATTGCACTTTGAGAACCTTGGTGCCGAGAGCGGGACTTGAACCCGCACGCCCATACAGGCACTACCCCCTCAAGATAGCGTGTCTACCAATTCCACCACCTCGGCAAATTTTTTACTGAGGGATCTCGCTGTTATCAACAGGGATTTCATTCTCAGTTTGTGTCGCTTGCTGTTCTACAGCAGGCTGACTTAAATCTTCAAAACCGCTTTGCGCTTTTGGCTTATGGGCTGTCATGTTACCTAGCACCAAGCTCAGGGCAAAAAATGCAATCGCAAAACCGGTTGTCATTCGGGTTAAAAAGTTTCCTGAGCCGCCAGAGCCAAATACTGTGTTTGATGCTCCAGCCCCGAACGAGGCTCCCATATCTGCGCCTTTACCTTGCTGAACCAGAACCAGGCCAATTACACCGATTGCGGCCAACAGATAAATCACAAGTAGAATTTCGTACATGGTTCCACCTATGCTCCAGGTTGTTGAGCCGGCAGTGTTACTTCTCAGCCAGCGCAGCCCCCTTTGTTGGGAGCGGGTGAATACTAGCGAAAGCCTGATGCCGAAACAAGAGAAAAATGCAAAAAACCCTGATTTCGGCACTGTTTGCGCATTCTATAACCACCCGCTGATGAATTATTAACAGTTTGCTTTGACTGCCTCTGCAATTTCAAGCGCATAAGCCTTTACGGTTTCCGCATCAGGCCCTTCAACCATGACACGGATAAGTGGCTCAGTACCTGATTTGCGTAGCAATACACGCCCTTTTTCACCCAGCTTTTCTTCCACGTTGGCCTTCGCGGCGAGCACGGCTTCGCTTTGTAGTGGGTCAACATCACCTTTAAAACGAACATTTTCCAGCACTTGCGGCAGAAGCGTCATACCGTCGGTCAGTGTTTTCAGATCCATGCCGGTCGCTGCAACACTGGCTAGCACTTGTAATGCAGCCACAATGCCGTCTCCGGTAGTCACTTTATCCAGCACAATCACATGGCCGGAATTCTCTGCCCCGATACGCCAACCTTTCTCTTGCAGCATTTCCATCACATAGCGATCACCGACTTTGGCGCGCGCAAAAGGAATACCCAGTGATTTAAGCGCCAGTTCCATGCCCATGTTGGTCATCAGGGTACCAACGACACCACCTTTAAGTTCACCGCGACGCAGGCTCTCACGTGCAATGATATAGGCGATTTGATCACCATCGACCTTGTTACCAAGATGATCCACCATGATCACACGATCGCCATCCCCGTCAAACGCAACACCAAGATCCGCTTTTTCTTCCAGAACACGCTGCTGCAACGCACGCACGTCTGTCGCACCAACTTTGTCGTTAATGTTGGTGCCGTTGGGAGCACAACCAATCGTCGTTACCTCTGCCCCCAGTTCTCGGAAGACTGAAGGAGCAATATGGTAGGTTGCACCATGCGCGCAATCGAGCACAATCTTGAGGCCGCTCAAGCTTAGAGCACTGGGGAAGGTACCTTTACAGAACTCGATGTAGCGCCCCGCGGCATCATTAATGCGGCTCGCTTTACCCAGCTCGGCGGACTCCACACAGGTCAACGGCTTTTCAAGCTCTGCTTCGATAGCCAGCTCAACCGCATCGGGTAGCTTGGTGCCTTCCGATGAGAAAAATTTAATTCCATTATCGTAATGCGGATTATGAGAAGCAGAGATCACAATACCCGCTTCAGCGCGGAAGGTTTGAGTCAGATATGCGATCGCAGGGGTGGGCATCGGACCGGTAAATGCGGCCTCAAGACCTGCGGCAGATAAACCTGACTCGAGGGCCGATTCGAGCATATAGCCTGAAATCCGGGTATCCTTACCAATCAGTACCTTACGAGTGCCTTGTTGCGACAAGACACGCCCTGCTGCCCAACCAAGCTTGAGCATAAACTCAGGGGTAATTGGGAATTCACCTACCTTGCCACGTACCCCATCGGTACCGAAATATTTACGTTCTGCCATTATTTTTATTCTCCTAGTGCGCCTGCACGCTTTGTCATGGCGACCACACGCAGCGCGTCCGCCGTTTCTTTCACATCATGAACGCGAATAATTTGCGCACCTTTCTGCGCTGCCAAGGTCGCGCATGCAATGCTACCACCTAAAACGTCGTGTGGTGTCTTATCGACTAGCTTATAGATCATTGATTTACGCGACATGCCCGCTAACACCGGCAAGCCAAAATCATGGAAGCTGTCTAACTCGGCAAGCAATTGATAATTGTGGGCCAAGCTTTTACCAAACCCATAGCCAGGGTCAAGGATAATCTGCTGTCTTGAAATGCCGGCAGCTTCACATGCTTGGATTCGCTCGGTTAAAAACGCTTTTACGTCACGGGTAACATTGTCATACGCTGGCGCAGCTTGCATGGTACGCGGCTGCCCTTGCATGTGCATAATACACACAGGCACTTGTCGTTCAGCTGCCACCTCGAGTGCGCCAGGCTCTTGCAAGGCACGCACATCATTGATCAAGTCCGCCCCCGCATCTATCGCAGCACGCATCACAGCCGCTTTGCTGGTATCAATAGAAATCCAACAGTCCGATTGGGCGCGAATGGCTTTTATGACGGGAACAACCCGATCGATTTCTTCTTGTTCTGCCACGTCAGCAGCGCCGGGACGGGTCGATTCACCACCGATATCAAGGATCGTGGCGCCATCAGCAAGCATTTGCATGGCATGTTCAATCGCTTTGTTCGATTGCTGATATTGCCCCCCATCAGAGAAAGAGTCTGGGGTGACATTAAGAATGCCCATCACAACAGGGCTATCCAGGGAGAGTCGTTTATTTTTGTGTGTTATTTCCATGAGATGTCCCAACAAGGATCAAAAAAACCCCGATAAGATCGGGGTTTTATATCGCGTGGGCTTAGGCTTCAGATTGGTTTTCTGAGTCTAGCGGTTTTTGCTTTTTATCATCAGACGCTTCAGAGGAAGCCTCTGGTTTTTTCGGTGTGTCATCCGATGATGAGCCACCACTGCCACCTTCCCAACCAGCTGGCTCGCGAACATCGCGACGTGCCATCAGGTCATCAATTTGGGCAGCATCAATGGTCTCGTACTTCATCAGTGCATCTTTCATCGCGTGCATGATATCCATGTTTTCTTCTAGGATTTCTTTCGCACGGTGATAGTTACGGTCGATGATGTCACGGATCTCGCTATCAATCAGGCGCGCAGTGTCATCAGAGACATGCTTTGTCTGCGTCACAGAGCGACCAAGGAAGACTTCACCTTCATCTTCAGCATAAAGCAGCGGGCCTAGCTTCTCAGAGAAACCCCATTGCGTCACCATCTTACGGGCGATATCGGTCGCTCGCTCAATATCGTTTGATGCCCCGGTCGACACTTTGTCTTTGCCATAAATCAGCTCTTCGGCCAAGCGACCACCATAAAGGCTCGAAATCATCGACTCGAGGTGCTGACGAGACATGCTGACTCTGTCTTGCTCTGGCAAGTACATGGTGACACCTAACGCACGGCCACGCGGGATAATCGACACTTTGTACACAGGATCGTGCTCAGGCACTAAGCGACCGACAATCGCGTGTCCTGCTTCGTGGTACGCAGTCGACTCTTTGGTTTCTTCCGACATCACCATTGAGCGGCGCTCAGCACCCATCATGATTTTGTCTTTGGCAAGCTCAAACTCGACCATCGACACCACGCGCTTGTTACCACGCGCGGAGAACAACGCAGCTTCGTTCACCAAGTTGGCAAGATCGGCCCCCGAGAACCCGGGTGTACCACGCGCAATCAAAGATGCATCGACGTCGTTACCCAACGGCACTTTGCGCATGTGTACTTTAAGAATATGTTCACGGCCGCGCACATCAGGCAGGCTGACCACCACTTGGCGGTCAAAACGACCAGGACGCAATAACGCGGGGTCCAGAACGTCTGGGCGGTTAGTCGCGGCAATTACAATCACGCCTTCATTGCCCTCAAAACCATCCATTTCAACCAGCATTTGGTTCAAGGTTTGCTCACGTTCATCGTGACCGCCTCCAAGACCCGCACCACGCTGGCGGCCCACCGCATCAATCTCATCGATAAAGATGATACACGGCGACGCTTTCTTGGCTTGTTCGAACATGTCACGTACGCGTGAGGCACCCACACCCACGAACATTTCTACAAAATCAGACCCCGAGATGGTAAAGAAAGGCACTTTCGCTTCACCGGCAATCGCTTTTGCCAGCAAGGTTTTACCGGTACCCGGAGGACCAACCATGAGTACGCCGGTTGGGATCTTACCCCCTAACTTTTGGAAGCGGCTCGGGTCGCGCAAGTAATCCACCAGCTCTTTGACGTCTTCTTTGGCTTCGTCACAACCAGCCACGTCATTAAAGGTGGTTTTGACTTGCTCTTCGCTCATCATCTTGGCTTTGGATTTACCAAATGACATGGCGCCTTTACCGCCGCCACCTTGCATTTGGCGCATGAAGAAAATCCATACCCCAATCAGCAGCAACATGGGGAACCATGAGATGAAGATCGAGGCCAGCATGCTTGGCTCTTCAGGTGGCGTGCCTTTTACGCGCACGTTTTTGTTGAGCAAGTCGTCCAGCAACTTAGGATCGTTATACACAGGCATGAAAGTGACATAGCGTGAGCCGTCACGTCGGGTAATGGTCAGCTCACGATCGTCAAAAGTTACTTCCTGTATTTGATCGTTGCCGATTTCACGTACGAAGGTGGTGTAGTCGACTTGACGACCGGCGCTGTCGCCTGGTCCAAAGCTTTGGAACACAGACATCAAGACAACGGCGATAACCAGCCACAAAATCAAGTTTTTTGCCATGTCACTCAAGGTGTTAGCCTCGCATAACTGAGATAGATAAATGTAAGGGTACTACAGTTTATAACCTGTAGCCACAATGTAGACCTCACGTGAGCGCGCACGTGACGAGTCAGGTTTCCGAATTTTGACCGCTTTAAACATTTTACGCACTTCGGCCAAATACTGATCAAAGCCTTCGCCTTGAAATACTTTTACAATAAAGGCGCCATCAGGCCCCAATACTTCACGACACATTTCGAGCGCAAGCTCGACCAGGTACATCGCACGAGGTTGATCTGCCGCCTGATTACCACTCATGTTCGGYGCCATATCAGACATCACCACATCAACCATGTCCGGTTGGATACGATCTAACAGTGCATCAAGGACGGATTGTTCGCGAAAGTCCCCTTGTAAGAAGCTGACACCGGGCAGCGAGTCCATCGGTAGAATGTCACACGCAATGACTTGGCCCTCGTCGCCGACTTGCGTCGCCGCGTATTGCGACCATCCGCCCGGCGCGGCCCCCAAATCAACCACTGTCATGCCCGGTTTTAGAATACGGTCTTTTTGCTGAATTTCTTCAAGTTTAAAGATAGCGCGTGAGCGATACCCTTTTTTTTGTGCTTCGTTGACGTATTTATCGTCAAAATGTTCTTTTAGCCAGCGTCCGGAGCTAGCAGAGTGCTTTTTTTTACTCATGGTTTTCCTAAAAGTGGCTCTCGCTTTGGGTCGCATTCAGCGGGAATTCAACGCGTTGTTCCTGCTTTCTCACCTTTCTGGTCATGTCGGCAATCGCGCTCAACCGCCAGCAACACGATGAGCACCATTTATACTGTTTCAGTTTGTGGTGAGATGGCGTTAGAATGGCATGTTTTCAACCCCTAGCAAATAGAAATCGAGCCAACATGAAACTCAGCACCAAACAAAAACAGTATCTCAAAGGACTGGCTCATCAGCTCAAGCCCGTTGTATTGATGGGCGCAAATGGCTTAACCGAAGCCGTGGTCGCTGAAATTGAGCTTGCTCTTGACCACCATGAGCTGATTAAGGTGAAAGTGGCCTCTGAAGACCGCGAGACCAAGAACCTGATTGTTGACGCCATTATTCGTGAAACTGGCGCAGAAAAAGTACAGGTTATCGGTAAAACCTTGGTGATCTATCGCCAAAGCGAAGAGCGTAAAATCGAGCTGCCGCGCAAATAACCGAATGGTTCGCGGTAACTTGCCGCATACCTTAACAAAAAGGCCGCATTGCGGCCTTTTTACTGTGTCAAAGTCAGAGAATGTTTACACTCTGTAACACTTTCTCTTAAAGATACTCGACTTTATCGATTTCGAATTCTTTTAACCCACCCGGTGTAGTGATGCTGACTTCGTCACCTTCATCTTTACCAATCAAACCACGGGCAATGGGGGAGTTCACTGAGATCAAGTTCGCTTTGATATCCGCCTCATCGTCACCAACGATGCGATACGTCACTTCCTCATCCGTGTTCACGTCAATCAGTGTCACGGTCGCCCCAAAAATCACTTTGCCGTTTTGTGGCATCTTGGTGACATCAATCACTTGTGCCACCGAGAGTTTATATTCGATGTCACGGATTTGCGCTTCGCAGATGCCTTGCTCCTCGCGAGCGGCATGGTACTCTGCGTTTTCTTTTAGATCGCCCAGTTCACGCGCCTCAGCAATAGCGTTGGAGATCTCAGGGCGACGCTTGATCAACTTATCCAGCTCTTCACGCAGCAGTTTCTCACCGCGTACGGTCATTGGCACTTTATCCATAAATGACATTACCTCTTTCAATCCGCAGCAAAGGGATTTTGGCAAAACAAAGCCACGCCCAAACCAAAGATTCGGGCGCGGCGTAATTCAACTCTTTCATCAGATTGTAAACAAGAATCCGCGCAAAATCACCTTTGATCCAAGCAAAGCGTGAGGCCTATACGGCACGCACCGGTACAAAAGCACGTACAGCCGCAGCCGGTGTGCGTTTGACGCTTGTCTTCAATGCTATACAAGGTAGGATGAGCAAAGACAGAACTGACCGAGCACGCATTCATGACAGGTTTTATTCGACAAACGATTGTACTGGTTGGCCTTTTATTGATCAGCGCCCTTTCGCCCGCCCTTTCGCAATCACTGCGCGTTGACCAGCTCACTCCAGTCCTCCCCCAAGGTAGCCAACTGGCATTGTGGGTGAGTGATGTCAAAACCAATCATCCTCAAGTTGCCTTGCAAGCGGATGCATTACTGCCGCCAGCCAGCACGCAAAAGCTGGTAACCGGTCTCGCCGCTCGCTTATATCTGCCAGAGACCTTTCGTTTTTCTACTCGGTTAGTCCAAGCTGGTGATGATATTGCGCTGGTGTTTAGCGGTGATCCGCTGCTCACACGCAAAGACTTGCGCCAACTACTTCGCCAGCTGCCCGCACGAGGGCTCACCACGATTAATAACGTCTTTTTAGATGGTCATATCTTTAGCGGTAAATCACGCGCCGTTGGCTGGCCGTGGGATATTCTCGCTGTTTGTTATAGCGCTCCCTCGACGTCCATTGCGCTCAATCACAATTGTGTGCAAGGCGCGATATACAGCACACCAGACGCCGACCATACCCGTGTCCATGTTCCTAGCCATCAACCGATCACAGTCATCACCGAGGCACGCGCGGTCAGTGAAGAGCAAAAAGACGCGGCACACTGTGACTTAGACCTTACCGCAACTCCCCGCAATCATTATCGTTTTTCTGGCTGTTTAGCGCATCGAGAGCGACCGCTGCCGCTCAATTTTGCCGTGCAAAATCCGCCCGCTTATGTGAAAGCGATAATTGCCGATGAATTAGCCCGGCTCGGCGTCAAAGTAACAGGCAATATTGTACAGGCGCGCACTCCAAACCAAGCCCGAGAGCTGGCGCGTCACGACTCCGTCAACTTGGAAGCCTTGCTAACCCGCATGATAAAAGACTCGGATAACTTAATTGCGGACAATCTGCTGAAAACAGTCGGCCAGCGCTATTTTCAGCAACCAGGGTCGTACCGAAATGGTGTGGCGGCAGTGAAAGCAATCCTCGCCGAGAAAGGGCTGGATCTTACCCATGCCATCATGGTTGATGGCTCGGGGCTATCGCGGAATAATCGTTTAAGTGCACGCCAGCTTTCTGAGGTGGTGCACTATATTCTCACCCACCCAGAATTAGGCCTCAAAGCGATGCTGCCCATCGCCGGGATTGATGGCACCTTAAAATACCGCCAGAGTGTGCGTCGCGCGCCCATCAAAGGGCGGTTATTTGCGAAAAGCGGATCACTTTACGGCAGTCATAATTTGGCAGGGTTTATTGAAACTGACGACAATCAGCAACAAATTGTGGTACAGCTGGTTAGCCACTACCACCCTGATGACGAGGCCTTGCCAGATAACGTGCCAGCCCCCATCACTCAGTTCGAGCGAGAGCTTTATCAGGCGCTGATCCATCGCCGTCTGCTGCCTTAAACGCGCCTTTAGCAAAAAAAAGCGCCCACCGGATGGTGGGCGCTGTCTGTATCAGCACGTCGTCGTTTACTTATTCAATACGCGCGCATGAAGCGCTTGTACCGAATTGACTTTGCTCATGTCTGCCGCCGTCAATGCCATACAAGTGGCAAAAGCAGCATTCAGTGTGGTGGTATAGTTCACCTTGGCAGCGAGTGCGCCACGACGTAGCACTTTCGAGTCTTCAATCGCTTGGCGTCCTTCGGTGGTATTCACAATGTAGCTGTACTCACCGTTCTTGATCCGGTCAAGAATATGAGGACGCCCTTCGTGAACCTTGTTGACCAATCGAGGATTGATACCCGCTTCGCCCAAAATCACGGCTGTACCGTGAGTGGCATCCAGCTCAAATCCTAATTTCAGCAGCTTAGCGGCCAAGTCGACCACACGTTGCTTGTCATTGTTACGTACCGATAGCAGTGCGCGTCCCCCTTCGCTGTAGGCTTTCCCGCAAGCTAAATCCGCTTTAGCGAACGCCTCAGCAAAAGTGTCGCCAACTCCCATCACTTCACCGGTTGAACGCATTTCAGGGCCCAACAATGGGTCAACACCGGGGAACTTGTTGAAGGGTAACACCACTTCTTTGACTGAGTAGTAAGGCGGGATCACCTCTTGGGTAAAGCCTTGCTCAGTCAGCGATTGGCCCGCCATCACACGCGCTGCAATTTTGGCGAGTGGCACACCGGTCGCTTTCGACACAAACGGCACCGTTCGTGCGGCACGCGGGTTCACTTCGATCAGGTAGATCTCATCGTCTTTAACCGCAAACTGCGTGTTCATGAGGCCACTGACCCCCAGTTCCAACGCCAACTTACGCACTTGCTCGCGCATCCGGTCTTGAATGTCATCGCTAAGGGTGTAAGCCGGCAGAGAGCAGGCCGAGTCACCGGAGTGCACACCCGCTTGCTCGATGTGTTCCATGATGCCACCAATCACTACGGTTTCACCATCACACACCGCATCAATATCCACTTCCGTGGCATCGTCGAGGAAATGGTCGAGCAATACTGGGGATTCGTGCGACACACTTACGGCTTCGTTAAAGTAACGACGCAGATCGGTCTCGTCATACACAATTTCCATCGCTCGTCCGCCTAGAACATAGGAAGGACGCACCACCAGTGGATAGCCAATGTCTTTAGCTTTTTCAACCGCTTGCTCTAACGCGGTCACCGTTGCATTCGCCGGCTGCTTGAGCCCTAAACGCTGCACGGCATCTTGGAAGCGCTCACGGTCTTCCGCGCGGTCAATCGCGTCTGGGCTAGTGCCAATAATCGGTACCCCAGCCGCTTCAAGGTCACGTGCCAATTTCAGTGGCGTTTGCCCCCCGTATTGCACAATCACGCCTTCCGGTTGCTCCACACGTACAATCGCCAGTACATCTTCAAGCGTCACAGGTTCAAAGTAGAGACGGTCGGACGTATCGTAATCGGTCGAGACGGTTTCAGGGTTACAGTTAACCATGATGGTTTCATAGCCATCTTCACGTAGCGCCAGTGACGCGTGCACGCAACAGTAATCGAATTCAATGCCTTGACCGATGCGGTTCGGACCACCGCCCAATACCATGATCTTTTTCTTGTCGGTTGGCTGCGACTCACACTCCTCATCATAGCTGGAGTACATGTACGCAGTATCTGACGCAAACTCCGCGGCGCAGGTATCTACGCGCTTGTACACAGGATGGATGTTGAATTTATCGCGCAACTTGCGGACTTCAATTTCAGACACACCCAGTAATTTGGCAAGACGCGCATCGGCAAACCCTTTGCGTTTTAGCTGGCGCAATGCGGTTTCATTAAGCCCCGCAAAGCCATGCTCGCGAACTTGTTGTTCCTGTTTAACGATGTCTTCAATTTGCACCAAGAACCAGCGGTCGATGTTCGTCAGATTAAAGATGCCATCAACTGACATGCCGGCTCGGAACGCATCCGCAATGTACCAAATACGTTCTGCACCTGGCTCTTTGAGCTCATGACGAATGCGAGTCAGGGCGTCAGCGTCGTCCAAGTTCACCATCTCATCAAAACCTGACGCGCCCACTTCCAAACCACGCAAGGCTTTTTGCAGTGACTCTTGCTGGTTACGGCCAATTGCCATCACCTCGCCCACTGACTTCATTTGCGTGGTCAAACGGTCATTCGCACCGGCAAATTTTTCAAAGTTAAAGCGCGGAATTTTGGTCACGACATAGTCGATGGTCGGCTCAAAAGAAGCCGGAGTCGCACCGCCTGTGATGTCGTTCATCAACTCATCAAGGGTAAAGCCGACAGCAAGCTTAGCCGCCACCTTGGCAATCGGGAAACCGGTGGCTTTTGAAGCGAGCGCGGATGAGCGCGACACACGTGGGTTCATCTCGATGATGACCATGCGTCCAGTTTTAGGGTCAATACCAAACTGTACGTTCGAGCCG
Source organism: Salinivibrio sp. IB872 (assembly GCF_001995345.1). NCBI lineage: Bacteria > Pseudomonadati > Pseudomonadota > Gammaproteobacteria > Vibrionales > Vibrionaceae > Salinivibrio > Salinivibrio sp. IB872. The sequence continues at coordinate 78,903 of NZ_MUFO01000018.1, forward strand.
CCCGTCTCAACACCAATTTCACGCAGCACCGCCAGTGATGCATTTCGCATCAATTGATATTCTTTGTCGGTCAGCGTTTGCGCAGGTGCCACCGTAATGGAATCGCCGGTGTGGACGCCCATGGCATCGAAGTTTTCAATCGAACAAACAATGATGCAGTTATCATTTTTATCCCGCACCACTTCCATTTCATACTCTTTCCAACCAATCAACGACTCATCAATCAGAAGCTCATTGGTGGGGGACAGGTCGAGACCGCGTTCACAGATGTCCTCGAACTCTTCTTTGTTATAAGCGATCCCGCCTCCGGTTCCTCCCATTGTAAAAGAAGGACGGATGATGCAAGGGAAACCGACTTCATCTAAAACCTTGTAGGCTTCATCCATGCTATGGGCAATCCCTGCACGAGGACACTCAAGGCCGATGCTGCGCATGGCTTCATCGAATCGGTGTCTGTCTTCGGCTTTATCAATTGCATCTGCGGTGGCGCCGATCATCTCCACACCGAATTCGGCGAGTACGCCGTGGCGCTCGAGATCCAGCGCACAGTTCAGTGCGGTTTGTCCGCCCATGGTCGGCAAAATTGCATCAGGACGTTCTTTGTCGATGATGTGTTTCACAACCTGCCATTGAATCGGCTCAATGTAGGTCGCATCGGCCATTTCTGGATCGGTCATGATGGTGGCAGGGTTCGAGTTCACCAGAATGACACGATACCCTTCTTCACGCAGCGCCTTACACGCTTGTGCCCCTGAATAGTCGAACTCGCAGGCTTGGCCAATAATGATTGGGCCTGCGCCCAGGATAAGAATGCTTTTGATGTCTGTGCGTTTTGGCATGCTCAACGACTCCAATTAGGCGCGGTGTTGTTTGATGAGGTCGATAAAGTGATCGAAAAGGGGCGCAGCATCATGTGGCCCTGGGCTTGCTTCAGGGTGCCCTTGGAAGCTAAAGGCTGGCTTCTCGGTATGATGGATCCCTTGCAAGCTGCCATCGAACAAGGACACATGCGTCGCACGTAATGTATCAGGCAAGCTGTCATTGTCTGCGGCAAAGCCGTGGTTTTGGCTGGTGATCATCACCACCCCACGCTCTAAATCTTTCACCGGATGGTTAGCACCATGGTGGCCAAACTTCATTTTGACCGTTTTCGCACCGCTCGCTAGCGCCAAGATTTGGTGCCCCAAGCAAATACCAAATAATGGCACGCCTTCCGCTAAGAAGGTTTGGGTGGCCGCAATCGCATAATCACACGGCGCCGGATCGCCAGGGCCATTAGATAAGAAGACACCATCGGGATTCATCGCCAGCACTTCGTCTGCCGGGGTGGTTGCCGGTACCACAGTCAAACGGCAGCCGCGGTCGACCAACATGCGCAAGATGTTGCGCTTGGCACCAAAGTCGTAAGCGACAACATGGTAAGGCAATTCACTGTCCGGCAATGCATCTGGTAGGCCCTGATGCAGCTGCCATGATCCTTGCGTCCAGCTGTAACGCTCCTGCGTCGTCACTTCTTTGGCAAGATCCATCCCTTTCAAGCCCGGAAAATCTTGTGCCTTGGCCAGCGCCAGCGCTTCATCAACGCTCTCTCCGGCCACAATACAGCCATTCTGCGCCCCTTTTTCACGTAACAAACGAGTGAGCTTGCGTGTATCAATGTCGGCGATGCCAACAATGTTGTGTTGTTTGAGGTAATCAGAGAGGGATTGTTGATTGCGGAAATTGCTAGCTAACAGGGGAAGATCGCGAATGACGAGGCCTTGGGCGTGGACTTGGGAGGATTCTTCGTCTTCGGTGTTGGTGCCGGTGTTGCCAATATGGGGATAGGTAAGTGTTACGATCTGACGGGAATAAGAGGGGTCGGTTAATATTTCTTGATACCCCGTCATCGAGGTATTGAAAACCACTTCTCCCACCGCGGTGCCATCAGCGCCGATCGGGGTACCGTGGAACACTGTCCCATCTTCTAGGACTAAGAGCGCAGACTTGCTCAAGACAACCTCCAGTTATATAGAAATGCACTTTTTACGACTAACGTTGCATTCACGTATTCCATCTAAGATCAAAACTCACGTCAAGCTGAATTTTGACAAATTGCGCGCATTCTAGAGATGCGAGGTTTGGCTGTCAATAATGCGTGCTACTTTTTATTGTATTTACTAAGCACTCAAGAAAAACAGGCCACCTAAGCAAGATAAAGCACTATCTTGTCTGTATTTTAAAACCAAAGAGCTAGATAAATTGGCAGAGAAATAACTTTTTTACCCAAACCGAGAGAGAAACATAAAACTGGCGTGCGCAAACGTTTACTGCGCAACAAAGATCATAACTGGAAGAGTTATCGCGTCGAAATGCTGTCAACAAGGGGAAAAAAAAGCAAAAATTACGACAATATGAAGTGCGTTGTATGAGAAAAAGAAAGGGGGATAAAAAAACATCGCGCCGAAGCGCGATGCATAATTATTTAAGATTAAGTACATCCTGCATGGTATAAAAACCTTGCTGGTGTTGATTGAGCCATACCGCGGCACGGACCGCTCCCTTGGCAAAGGTGGAACGACTTGACGCTTTGTGCGTGATTTCAACACGCTCGCCAATATCCGCAAACATGGCGGTATGCTCCCCCACGATATCGCCAGCGCGAATAGTGGCAAAGCCGATTTCATTTTTGCTACGCTCGCCAGTGATCCCTTCTCGGGCATACACAGCGACATCACTCAGCTGGTTTCCCATCGCTCCGGCAATGGCTTCTCCCATTCCCAGTGCTGTGCCCGATGGCGCATCCACCTTATGGCGGTGATGCGCCTCAACAATCTCAATGTCGCATTCCTCACCCATCACTTTGGCGGCTTGTTCAAGCAGTTTAAATACAAGGTTCACGCCGACACTGTAATTGGGGGCCATCACCACTGCCGTCGCTTCTGAGGCATCTTGGATGGTTTGCTTTTGTGCGTCATCAAATCCAGTTGTTCCAATCACCAACTGCTTGCCTTTTTGTTGGCACAACGCCAAGTTCGCGAGTGTGGCCGCGGGTGCGGTAAAATCAATGATCACATCAAAGTCATCCGCCACTTTGGCCAGATCGTCCACCACTTGTACGCCGAGGCGGCCCACACCCGCCAGTTCCCCTGCATCCGTCCCAATCAAGCTTGATTCAGGCCGCTCACTCGCCGCCCCCAATGTTGCGCCTGTGTATTGCGTAACCGCTTGAATAAGATTGCGTCCCATACGGCCGGCTGCACCAGCAATGGCAATACGTACCATGGTTCTCCCCTCTTTTACTTCACCAGCAGCGCTGGCCACCTATCCATTAACCCATCACTGTAGCGCGTTCGTTTCAGCTTGTATATTGCTGAAAGTGGCCCAGAAGCATGCTAACAAAAAGGGAAGCTTTCGCTTCCCTTTAATTTTGTCGATGGGTAACTAGGTCACCTCACGAATTTGTAACTCTTTCGGCACTTCGAAGAACATGTTTTCTTCACGGCCACTCAGGTTTTCTACCTCAGTGGCACCCAACGCCTTCACGCGGGCAATGATCAAATCAACCAATTCTTCTGGTGCCGAGGCGCCAGCAGTGATCCCAACCGTGTGCTTACCCTCGAACCACGCCGGATCAATGTCTTCCGCGCAGTCGGTTAGGTACGCCGGGGTTCCCAGTTTTTCGGATAACTCGCGGAGACGGTTTGAGTTCGAGCTATTCTTCGAGCCCACCACCACCATCACATCACAGCTTTGGGCGAGATCACGCACTGCATCTTGGCGGTTTTGTGTCGCGTAGCAGATATCATCTTTGCGTGGACCTTGAATGTTGGGGAAGACCTGACGCAAGGTATCAATCACATCAGCGGTTTCGTCCACTGACAGCGTGGTTTGACTCACATAATGCAAGTTATCTGGGTCGTTGACTTGAAGCGTGTGCACATCCGCTGGCGTTTCAACCAAGTACATACCGCCGGTTTCACTGGCATATTGACCCATAGTGCCTTCCACTTCGGGGTGTCCAGCATGACCAATCAGTACCACTTCCATATTTTTACGGCTGGCTCGCGCCACTTCCATATGTACTTTGGTCACCAAAGGGCAAGTTGCATCAAACACCGTCAGCTGACGGGACTTGGCTTCATTGCGCACCGCTTGCGATACACCGTGGGCCGAGAAGATCACAATGCTGTCGTCAGGCACTTCGCTTAATTGTTCCACAAACACCGCGCCGCGTTGCTTTAGGCCTTCCACCACAAATCGGTTATGCACCACTTCATGGCGCACATAAATGGGAGGCTGATAAATTTCCAAAGCACGTTCAACGATGCTGATCGCGCGATCGACACCAGCACAAAAGCCTCGGGGATTCGCAAGTAGGATCTTCATGACTTTGCCTTATTGCACACTGATTATTTCTACGTCAAAAATCACGGTTTTCCCTGCCAACGGATGATTGAAATCGACCGTCACAGATTCGCCACTAACCTCGGTCACGATACCGGGAATTTCTTGTCCTTGAGGACCGCTAAACGCAATGATGGCACCCACTTCAGCAGGCGTGTCTCCCCCAAACTGACGGCGGTCCATATAGTGGATATTATCCGGGTTTGGCTGGCCGAATGCATCTTCAGGTGCCAGCGTAAAGCTGCTTTGCTCCCCTTCATGCAGCCCTAATAGACAACGCTCAAAGTTCTCGGTCAAGCTGCCGTCTCCCATCACTAACTTGGCGGGTTTTCCGGCATTGTGGGTGCTGTCGGCGACCGAGCCATCTTCAAGCTTAATGGTAAAGTGCATCAATACTTCGCTGGATGCGCTAATCGCTTTCATGATCTGTCCTTATCGAAAGTCGTGTTGGGCTAATTACTACGAGCGACCCCTAGGTCGCCGATGACTGCTCATGACGAAAACTATCTAGCACCACTAAAACGGCGCCAACACAAATGGCTGAGTCAGCGAGATTAAAAGCCGGCCAATGTGAATTGCCAATGAAAAAGTCGAGAAAGTCGATCACATAGCCATGAACGAGGCGATCAAATAAGTTACCCAATGCCCCACCGATAATCATGGCATAGGCGATATTGAGCATGCGCTTACTTGCCGGTGTCACTCGCATCCAGTATGTCAGCAAGCCGCTCACGCCTAACGCGATAACGCTAAAAAGCCAACGCTGCCAACCGCCTGCATCGCTTAAAAAGCTAAATGCCGCACCATGGTTATGGACGTAGGTAAGATTAAAAAACGGCAGTAATTCAATGCGGTTCGCGGGACCATAGCCCATGGTGTTCATCACCAGCCACTTACTGCCAATGTCTAAAACGAAAACCAGAGGCGCCAGCCAAAGCCAGCGCCATCCTGATTGCGAGAGTGAGTGAGAGGTCATCACGCAAATTGGCGAGTTTCGCCTTCTCCTGCAATGTTAGTCACACAGCGGCCACAAATTTCTTCGTGTCCTTCGATCGTGCCCACATCAGCAACATGGTGCCAACAGCGGTCACATTTTTTCGCTTCAGACGCCACAACGTCAACAGATAGCCCTTCGACATCCGTTTGCGTCGCAGAGGATGGCGCCTCACCAGCGATCACTGTCGCTTTCGAGGTCAGCAGCACAAAGCGTAACTCATCGCCCATCATTTGCAGCTTTTGCGCAAACTCCGCCGGCGCGTATAGCGTGACTTCGGCTTCAAGTGAACCACCAATGACCTTGTCATTACGGGCCTGCTCGAGGGTTTTATTCACCGCGGCACGCACATCCAGCAGTTTTGCCCAGAATGCATTGTTGAGCACGGCATCGTCTTCTAAGCCAAATAAGCCGTCATACCAGACGTCGGTGAACACAAACTTGTCGCGTTCGCCAGGCATTTCATTCCAGATCTCATCTGCCGTGAACGACATAATCGGTGCCATCCAACGTACCAACGCTTCGACAATGTGGAACAGTGCGGTTTGGCAACTACGGTGCGCGTGGCTCCCCGCTTTCGCGGTGTACTGACGGTCTTTGATGATATCCAGATAGAAAGAGCCCATCTCAATCGAGCAGAACTGCATCAAGCGTTGGGTGACTTGGTGGAAGTTGCAAGCTTCAAACGCTTCGGTGATCTCTTGTTGTGCGGCTAATGCACGCCCAACCGCCCAGCGGTCAACCGCCACCAGCTCATCGGCAGCGACACTGTCTTGCTTAGGATCAAAACCATGCAGGTTTGCCAGCAGGAAGCGTGCAGTATTACGAATACGGCGATACGCATCAGCGCTACGTTTTAGGATCTCATCCGATACCGTGATCTCACCGGTGTAGTCGGTTGAGGCCACCCACAGACGCAGGATATCGGCGCCCAGTTTGTTCATCACATCTTGCGGCGAGACAGTATTCCCCAGTGATTTCGACATCTTGCGGCCTTTGCCGTCAACCGTGAAACCATGAGTCAGCACTTTGCGATACGGTGCWTTGCCTTTGATCGCCACCGAGGTCATCAACGAAGACTGGAACCAACCACGATGCTGATCTGACCCTTCGAGGTACATATCCGCTTCTTGGCCGTTAAACTCGTCGCGCTGGTTAACCACCGCGTAGTGGGTCGCACCAGAGTCAAACCAAACATCCAGCGTATCGAGGACTTTCTCATACTGTTCAGCGTCATCACCCAACAGTTCATTCAGATCCAGATCCCACCAAGCTTGAATACCCGCTTTCTCAACCCGTGCGGCAACTTGTTCAATCAAGTTCAGCGTGTCTGGGTGAAGCTCTGCGGTTTCTTTGTGAACAAATAGCGCAATCGGCACGCCCCAGGTACGTTGACGTGAAATACACCAATCAGGGCGACCATCTACCATCGACTCGATACGGTTTTGGCCCCACTCAGGGATCCAATCAACGTTCTTGATCTCTTGCAACGCTTTATCACGCAGACCCGCTTTCTCCATCGAGATAAACCATTGCGGTGTGGCGCGGAAGATGATTGGCGTTTTGTGACGCCAGCAGTGTGGATAGCTGTGCTCATAGGCATGGTGATGCAGCAGAGCATCATGCGCTTTCAGCGTTTCAATCACACTGTCATTGGCTTTAAAGACATGTTGGCCGGCAAACAGTGGGGTATCCGGTAAATAGACCCCGTTACTGCCCACTGGGTTTGCCACTTCAAGATCGTATTTTTGACCGACCACAAAGTCTTCTTGGCCGTGGCCAGGTGCGGTGTGTACCACACCCGTACCCGACTCTGTCGTGACGTGATCACCCAAGATCACGGGCACATCAAAATCGTAAAATGGGTGCTTCACGCGTTTCAGCTCAAGCGCGTCACCCTTACAGAAACCGAGGTTGTGGTAGTGCTCAATACCCGCGCGATCCATCACCTCTTTGACCAGTTCGGCCGCGACGATAAGGCGCTTAGGTTGCTCGCCTTCAACTTGTACTAAAACATATTCAAGGTCAGCGGCCACCGCTACCGCACGGTTAGCAGGCAAGGTCCAAGGCGTCGTAGTCCAGATCACCACACCCACTTCGCCTTCACCTTGATGATCACCAGCAAGACTAAAGACACTGATCAGTGCTTGTTCGTCAACCGCACGAAAGATCACATCAATCGATGGCGAGGTTTTATCTTGATATTCCACCTCAGCTTCTGCCAAGGCCGAGCCACAGTCCGTACACCAGTGCACCGGCTTAAAGCCTTTGTGCAAGTGTCCATTGGCGGCAATTTTACCCAACGCGCGGATGATGCTGGCTTCGGTATTGAAGTCCATGGTCAGGTAAGGTTTGTCCCACTCACCTAAAACACCAAGACGTTTAAAGTCTGCTTTCTGACCTTCCACTTGTTTGGCTGCGTATTCACGGCACTTTTCACGGAACTCAGCGGTTGAGACTTTTTGACCGGGTTTACCGACTTTTTTCTCTACCATCAGCTCAATCGGCAAGCCGTGGCAATCCCAGCCAGGTACATACGGTGCGTCGTAGTCCGCTAGCGTTTTTGATTTAATAATAATGTCTTTGAGAATTTTATTAACTGAGTGACCAATATGAATGTTGCCGTTCGCGTACGGAGGACCGTCGTGCAAAATAAATGTTTTTTTGCCTTTCTTCGCTTGACGGATAGCACCGTACAGATCTTCATCGTACCAACGCTTGAGCATATCAGGCTCGCGCTTAGCAAGATTACCTCGCATCGGAAACGCAGTTTCCGGCAGGTTTAAGGTATCTTTATAGTCACTCATTGATTATTGATTCCGTATGGAGGTTACACTCTAGACATTATTCACATCAGCCAGCCACGCACGCGCAGCTGATGCATCTCGTTGAATTTGCATTTTTAGTGCGTCAATAGACGCGAATTTGGTTTCATCGCGAAGTTTATGCAAAAGATAAACTTCCAACTGTTTGCCATATAAATCGATTGATTGATCAAATAGATGGACTTCGAGCTGCTGGCGTACACCGTCGACCGTCGGCCGTACACCAACGTTAGCCACACCGGGTAACCGCTGTCCGGTCACGGCGCCTTCCACTTGTACGGCATACACACCTGAAACCGGGGAAACGCGGCGTTTTAGCAGTACATTGGCGGTCGGGAAGCCAATCGTGCGCCCTAACTTACGCCCATGCGCGACGCGTCCACAGATGCTGTAAGGTCGCCCCAACATGTCCGCCGCCTCGGCAAGATGGCCTGCGGCTAACGCATCGCGAATCGCCGTACTGCTCACTCGGCGGTCACTGACGCAAAAACTTTCGGTACTGACCACATCAAAGTGATGTTCCTGGCCTGCTCGTGCGAGGCGCGCAAAATCACCGCTTCGCTTCAAACCAAAACGAAAGTCATCGCCGACTACCAGAAACTTAACACCCAATTGTTCGACCAACAAGCGGTCAACAAAGTGATCAGCACTCATGGCCGCAAATGCAGGGGTGAAATTCACGCACAGCAGGCGGTCAACGCCCAGCTTCGCTAACTGGGTATATTTATCTCGCAACCTCGACAGGCGCGCCGGCGCTTTTTCACCTTTAAACAGCTCTAACGGCTGCGGTTCAAACAACATCACAGTCGCAGGTAGGTTCAGCGCTCGGGCCTTTTCCACCACTTGGCGCAACACCGCCTGATGTCCCAAATGGACACCATCAAAGTTACCGATGGTCAGGACACAACCTCGGTGGCGCGCTCGTATGTTATGGATACCTCGGATTAATTCCATCGCCTGCTGACTATTTGAACTATTGAAACTGGCGGATTATATACTAGTCAGGGCTGGCAATCAGCCCTGGATTCACATCCGACCCTTGAATTACCCGCGATGACGAATATCACCAAGTCGCACACCGCATAACAGTGCGGTGCATAAATACACCACACTGCCACCGAGGATCAGTCCAGCCAACACCATGCTGCGCATCGACAGAGACATCTCGACCCAGCCATTTAATGTCGGCATCAGTGTCATTAACACCGCCACCATTGCTGCTACCGCAACCACTAAACGGCCAATATATAAAGCCGTCGCACGAGACAAACGGTAAACACCAGCACGGTGTAGGCCTTGATAGAGCAAGCCCGCGTTGATCAGTGCCGATAACGCCGTAGCAATCGCAAGGCCAACATAACTGAACAAATAGGCAAAGATAGCGTTAAACACCATATTGCTTATCATGGCAATCACACCAAATTTCACCGGTGTTTTGGTGTCTTGTCGTGCGTAGTAACCGGGCGCGAGGACTTTGATCAACATAAAGTTGACCAATCCACAGGCATAGGCCACCAGCGATAAACTGGCCGCCTGCACATCTTCGACACCGAACTCGCCTCGCATAAAGAGTACCATCAGCATGGGCTTTGCTAACAAAATCAACCCCACCATGGCAGGAATACCCAGCAACAACACCATGCGCACTCCCCAATCCATGGTCGCAGCAAATTGGGTGGGCGATTTATCGACATGACGCTGGGAAAGCGCCGGCAGGATCACGGTCGCAATGGCAATGCCAAATAAGCCTAACGGAAACTCGAGTAAACGATCGGAGTAATACAGCCAACTGATGGAGCCTGTCATCAAAAAGCTGGCAATGAAGGTATCAAACAATAGGTTAATCTGGCTCACCGAGACCCCAAAAAGAGCCGGGATCATCAGTTTGCGGATCTTTACCACCCCAGGATGGTGCCAACCCCACTTGGGTTTTACCAGCATGCCCTCTTGCGATAAGAAAGGAAGCTGAAACAGCAACTGAACCAATCCACCAATAAAGACCCCGACCGCCAAACCGATTTCAGGTTGTGCAAGATAGGGCGACAGCCAAATCGCCGCGGCAATAATCGCAACATTGAGGAATACAGGGGTAAAGCTTGAAACGGCAAACTTATTAAGCGTATTCAGGATGGCGCCCGATAGCGCCACGAAAGTAATAAACCACAAGTACGGGAAGGTAATTTTCAGCATCAAGCTCGCTAACTCGAACTTGGCCCCGTCAGGGCGACCATCCAACCAGTCGACAAACCAACCAGTCCCAAATAACGCCGCCAACACAGGCGAGCCAATGACACCGAGCAGGGTGACAATCGTCACTAACCCACCCAAGGTACCGACGACACTGGCAACCAGCTCGCGAGATTGCGTCCGATGATTATCGTCTTTATCCAGCGCCTGATACTCAGTCAATACGGGGACAAAGGCCTGTGAAAACGCACCTTCTGCGAATAAACGACGCAAAAAGTTAGGGATTTTATTGGCGAAAAAAAACACATCGGCGGCAGCCCCTGCCCCCATCAAGTTGGCAATCACCACATCCCGCACCAGCCCCAACACGCGGGACACCAGTGTCATGGTGCTAACGATTAGCCCAGAGCGTAATAGTCGCTTACTCACGGTTACCTCTTGAAAACACGTGCCTCTATTGTGCGCCACCCCATGCGTGTTGATGCTCGCTCACTCATGCAGGCCAAGTGATAATGGCATGCAAAACGGAAATAAAGGTGACGTAGGGCCTGAAATGCTGATAGAATCAGCCGCCATATTAACCGTGATAACCCCGCAGCGCCAACACTACCTTGGGGCGGCGGATATTTGCACAAATGAATTGACAATAGAGGCAAAAAGAGGCATAGTCCTCCGCCTTGAAATGTCACCGAACAAAAGATTTGGGAGTTAGACCCTTGGCGAATATCAAATCTGCTAAGAAGCGTGCGATCCAATCTGAGAAGCGTCGCCAGCACAACGCAAGCCGTCGCTCTATGATGCGCACTTATATGAAGAAAACTGCTGCTGCTATCGCTGCAGGCGACAAAGAAGCGGCAACTGCTGCTTTTGCGCAAGTACAGCCTATTCTTGATCGTTCAGCCACCAAAGGCCTGATCCACAAGAACAAAGCAGCACGTTACAAAGCAAGCTTCGCAGCACAAATCAAAGCGCTGTAATAGCTTTTTTGCTTTGCATCATGCATAAAAAAACCGGCCTCGGCCGGTTTTTTTATTGCGCGTTGATTAATGTGCTTTATCAATCACCGCAATACAGATCGTGTAATAGCTGGATCACCGCTTTCACTTCTTCACTTTTCAGCGAGTAATAGACCGTTTGCGCCTCTTTTCGTGTATCCACCAAACCGTCTTTACGTAACCAAGCAAGATGTTGGGATAAGGCCGATTGGCTCAAAGGCACCCGTTCAACCAACTGTCCAACCGAAAGTTCGCCTTGTAGTAAATAGCACAGAATAAACAGACGCTTTTCGTTTGCCATGGCTTTCAGCAAGCTTACCGCTTTCGGCCCGTTTTGTTGCATTTGGGCTAAATCCATTTGACTTCCACTTCAATTGTTACCACCTTGCTCGAGTCTAGCACGATCTCACCACAAGCCTGTAACTAAACGAATAAGTGACTGTAATCAGCTTCGCAAATCCGTTTGACGGCGGGGTGCTGAATCATTCGCTCAGCAAAAATCACATAGTACTCTTCCTTGACCGTCTCCAGGTTTGCAATCGGTGCAACATTACCGACGCCACTGATTTCATTAGCGTAGGTGCTGGGAGCGATAAACAATGCCTGATGGTTGATCCCAAACGCTTTCATTAACGCGGAGTCATCAAACTCCCCCAAAATATTGGGAACAATACCTTGTTGATCAAACCACTGCATCAGTTTGCGACCCATCGCTGTCGCTCGGCTTGGGATCAACAATTTCTGGTTCGCAAGCAGTGTGGCGAGCGGTATATCGGCCAATATATCTGGGTGAGAGGCAAACAAGCTCATACTGCACTCGCCCAGTTTGACGCTGAATAACCCCGCTTGCTGCGTCGAATCAACCGGACAGTCCGACAAAATCATATCCAATTTGTGCTGGGACAGTTGCTCTAACAACATTTCATGTGTCGATTCAAAACAGCGCAAATGAATTGCGTTATCGTCAGGTACTGCGTGGAGTAACACCTGACTGACTAACCGCTTGGATAATGCATCGGCGACACCAACGTCAAATAGGATATTCTCTTGCTGACTGTAATTAACGATATCGAGCATTTCGTAGCTCAAACCAAACATACGATCCGCATATTGAAACACCAGCTGCCCCAACTCTGTGGGCTCAACATGCCGGCCGTTTCGCTTAGTCAGCTTCCCATTAAGTCGTTGCTCGAGTGCTCGGATTTGTCCAGTGACCGTTTGAGGGGTTAAGCAAAGCTTATCGGCACCTTTGGTAATCGAGCCTTGCTTGCAAACCATCCAAAAATAGTAAAGGTGGTTGTAATTAAGATGCGCCATGACTTGCCATAAAAAAACGCCAAGCCAGCAGCTTACGCTGCCAACTTGGCGCCTTCAAGCGAAATGAATGGGTTAGTTTTTCATATCGTCTTTATCCAGCGGCTTTCTCACGCGCTCACCGGCGCGATGCTCTAATGCTCGCTCTGAGAAGCTTGCGCTATCCGCGGCGCGCGTAGACTCTGCATCAGCGGACGCCGCCGCTTTGCCGTCCTCGACACCTGCAAGGTAGGCCTCGCATACTTGGCTGTTGTCGTTGTTGCCTTGGCAATATGTCTCGTAATTGGCCGCAAGCGCCGTTCCCGAGACACCCAACAGACTAGTAATCAACGCTAACTCCATTTTCTTCATCTTCGTCTCCTTCTTCAAAGGCGCTGGCTGGCGGCAACATAAAATGCAGAACCAAGTAGCCAATCACTGCCGACAAGGTTGATCCTATCAAGATCCCGAGTCGAGAGAATGTGACGAACTCACCATTCACACCGACGAAGGCCAGTGACGAGATGAAAATCGACATGGTAAAACCAATACCACACAGTAAGGACACCCCAAAGATTTGTGAGAATGTCACTCTTGCCGGCATTTTCGCAATACCAAGTTTTACGGCTGCCCAACTAAAGGTAAAGATACCGAGCGGTTTACCAATCAACAAACCTAATGCAATACCGAGAGGCAGCATTTCGGTTAAGCTTGCTAGCGAGACGCCATCGAGTGAGACGCCAGCATTAGCAAACGCAAATATCGGCAGAATCAGATACGATACATAAGGATGCAATGCATGTTCGAGCTTTTTCAGTGGTGACGGCGCATCCTCTGTTTTGCCTTTCAACGGAATCGCAAAACCTAATACCACACCCGCGAGTGTCGCATGCACGCCTGACTGTAAGACACTGAACCAAAGCACCAAACCAACCACAATATAGGCGGCAATATTGGTGACATTGCGCATATTCATCCCAACCAGCACTAGGGTTGCGACAAAGGCACTGGCGAGCGCCATGATGGAAAGGTCGCTGCTGTAAAACAGAGCAATAATCACGATGACGCCCAAGTCATCGATTATCGCCAGTGCTAATAAGAACACTTTAAGTGCCAGAGGGACACGGTTCCCCAAGAGCGCTAATACACCTAAGGCAAAGGCAATATCAGTGGCTGCTGGGATCGCCCAACCGGACACAGCAAGCGGGTCACCCCAGTTAAACGCTAGATAAACCAGCGCGGGAGCCAACATACCGCCCACCGCCGCAACGGCAGGGAAAGTGGCTTTATCTTTGGTGTTTAACGCCCCTTCGATTAATTCCCGTTTAACTTCTAAACCAATCAGCAGGAAAAAAATCACCATCAGGCCGTCGTTGATCCAGTGACCCACGGACAGACCTGCAACATAGGTATGAAGCGTGCTGTCATATAAAGGCTGTAGATCCGAGTTCGCCACGWACATCGCTAGCACAGCCGCAATAATCAGCACAATACCTCCTGCAGATTCCATTTTTAGAAACTGACGAATGACATCAGTCATTTAAGCACTCCATACAAAAAAAGTGGATTTCCGTAGTCTAGACAGCCAGACCCGTTTTCTAAAAATCGTTTGTTCTGATAGTAAACATCGGAAAAACCGATGTAAAATCTCACTTACTATTGATTTATTCGCAGTCTAAACATTTGTCAACGAATTTTACCGTCCACCATTTAGCATAGTGGCAATCGCTTTGTTGTTGTTACATTTTTTATATCGGTTTTTTCTACTTGGGTGACACGGCCTAAATTTTAATTATAATCATGGACATAACCCCAGCTAACCCTACCAACCCATCGACCCAGATCGGATTTTATGAACACTGCAGTATTTGTGTCATATTTCTGAAATATTCCCTTCTTACTATCGCCGCTGATTTTGCTTTGACACAAAACCGACATCGAATTGTCACGGAGATAACTTATGACTCCCCATGCTACAGCGGTAGAGGCAACCCAAAGCTCCTCGAACTGGTTCCGTTGGACCAAGCTCGCCGTCATGCTTTATGTACTACTGGTGGCGGTTGCCATGGTAGGGAGCGGCTTTAAATTAGCCGTGGGCGATGAGGCCAAGACCTTATTCGAATTTGCTTCTCACCCCGTAGCTGGCTTGATGATAGGGATTGCCGCCACGGCGCTGATCCAATCGTCAAGTACGGTTACTTCTATTATCGTTGGTCTGGTTGCAGGCGGCTTGCCGGTTGAAACAGCGATTCCAATGGTAATGGGCGCAAACGTGGGCACCACAGTCACCAATACCTTGGTGAGCTTGGGCCATGCGCGTTGCAAAGAAGAGTTCCGTCGTGCATTCAGTTGCGCCACGGTGCATGATTTCTTCAACTTATTCGCCGTGGCTATCTTCTTGCCGCTCGAAATGATGTTCGGCTTGCTAAACAAGTTGTCACTATGGTTGGTTTCGCCACTGTCACAAACCGGTGACATGAGCATCAAGGGGCTGAATTTCGTTAAGCCGCTGACCAAACCTGCTGTGAACATGGTGCAGTCTCCTTTGGAGTCGGTTCTACCCGGCAACCTAGGTGGCTTGCTGATGATCGGTTTAGGTATCTTTGCCATCGTATGTGCCATCACTGTGATGGGTAAGGTGATGAAGAAGCTGATGGTCGGTCGTGCCAAAGATATGCTGAAAAACGCAATTGGTCGTGGTCCATTGCATGGCATCTTCTCAGGCTCAGTGGTCACTGTACTGGTACAGTCTTCATCCACCACTACAAGCTTGATGGTTCCGCTAGTTGGCACTGGCGTGTTAAAAATTCGCGATGTTTATCCCTTTACCCTGGGTGCAAACATTGGTACCTGCATTACTGCCTTGCTTGCGGCGACTGCCGTCACCGGTGAATTCGCGGTGTTCGCGCTGCAAATTGCGCTCGTGCACCTTTGCTTTAATATTCTCGCTACGGCGCTCATTTTCGGTATCCCGGTATTGCGTGAGTTGCCGCTAAAAGGCGCAGAATGGCTCGGTCACTTGGCCGCGAAATCGAAGATGGCGGTCCTGGCCTACATCACATTGGTGTTCGTGGTGGTACCCGGCGGGATTGTGCTGTTGTCACAATAATACCCACCCGACGCTTATCGAATCAAAGCCATCGCTCCTCGCGGTGGCTTTTTTGTTATGAGCCGCAACCGCCACGCAGAGACCACGCTGTAGGCATAAAAAAACGCAGCGGCTTGGCTGCGTTTTTGCTGATGAATGTGTCCTACATCATTAAATGGCAATCGGCGCTTTAATGGTGGGATGCGGGTCGTAACCTTCAATCTCAAAGTCTTCAATATTGTAGTCGAAGATGGAGGCAGGTTTGCGCTTAATCGTCAGCGTTGGCAATCCTCGCGGCTCGCGCTTTAACTGCTCATACACAATCTCATCGGTCAGGTGATTGTGGTATAGGTGCACGTCGCCAAACGTATGGACAAAATCGCCCACTGCCAAATCACATTGCTGTGCAATCATATGCGTTAGCAACGCGTAACTGGCAATATTGAACGGCACCCCTAAAAAGTAATCGGCACTGCGCTGATAAAGCTGGCATGAGAGCTTGCCATCGGCCACGTAGAACTGAAAAAGACAGTGACAAGGGGCAAGGGCCATTTTGCCCTGCTCCGCGTTCTCAGACGGGCTGACAGACTCGTCGGGTAAATCTGCGGGGTTCCACGCTGTAATGATATGACGGCGCGAATGTGGTTTGGTTTTTATTTGCTCCACCAGCTGCGCAATTTGGTCAACCGTCGAACCATCAGGACATGCCCATGAGCGCCACTGGGCGCCATAAACCGGCCCTAGATCGCCTTGCTCTGTCGCCCACTCATCCCAAATACGTACTTTGTTGTCTTGTAAGTATTGGATGTTAGTCTCGCCGTTAAGAAACCACAGTAATTCGTGGATAATGGCGCGGGTATAAAGCTTTTTGGTCGTGAGCAGTGGAAAACCTTCAGCAAGGTCGAACCGTAATTGGCGTCCAAACACTGAACGTGTACCTACACCCGTGCGGTCGCCTCTATCCGTACCATTGTCAAGAATATCCTGCATCAAAGCTAGATACTGCTTCATAGTGTTTCCTATCGTTGGACAAACAAAAGGCACCGCCCGCGGTGCCTTGGTGTGGTCAATAGTATATCTGATTACTCGACGTTAATCACCGAGCCGCAACAGAGCCTCGTCGGTACGACCAGACCATCAAGAGCGCCCCAGCAACGATCATCGGCAATGATAATAACTGTCCCATGCTGAACAAGTCACCAAACAACCCAAGATGCGCATCCGGCTCACGGAAGTATTCGACGATAAAGCGGAAAGTGCCATACCCGACTAAGAATAATCCCGATACCACCCCCATAGGACGAGAACGGCGAATAAACAGATTGAGGATCACAAACAACGCCACCCCTTCGAGTGCAAACTCATAAAGCTGGGAAGGGTGACGCGGCCAAGGACCGCCGGTGGGGAAGATCATCGCCCAAGGCACATCGGTAACACGCCCCCAAAGTTCACCGTTAATAAAATTGCCTAACCGCCCCGCGCCTAAACCGAAAGGAACGAGCGGCGCAATAAAATCAGCCACGGTGAAAAAATGACGTTGGGTTTTACGCGCATACCATGCCATGGCCACGATGACGCCAAGCAAGCCACCATGGAAGGACATGCCGCCAGTCCACACTTTAAACAAGAATAAGGGGTCGGCAACAAACGCATCAAATTGATAAAACAATACGTAACCGATGCGACCGCCCAGTACGACGCCAAGAAAACCCGCGAACAGTAAATCACTGACTTCCTCTTTGCTCCAACCACTGTTCGGTTTCGTAGCACGGTAATTGGCGAGCCATAGGGCAAACACAAAACCAACTAAATACATCAGTCCGTACCAGCGAATGGCAATCGGGCCAAGCTCGACTAATATCGGGTCTATCGACGGAAAGGTAATGTAACCTTCTGTCATGGATTCCATCCTTTTACTTCAACAACATGCTTGCGCCGACAATAACAAGAAAGCCAGCAAAAATACGTTTTATTTGCCGCGTCGGAAGCCTTACCGCGAGCGTGGCGCCAACGCGAGTCATCAACACGGAAGTCGACACCACACCCAGCAAGGCGGGCAAATACAAATATCCGACACTGAGTGCCGGTAAGGGTTCCGTCTGTCGCCAGCCCAACCAAACAAAACTTATCATCCCGGCCAACCCGAGCACGGCGCCGCCAAGTGCAGAGCTGCCAATGGCTTTGTGCATCGTGACCCCTCGCCAATGCAAGTAAGGGACGGTAAAGGATCCGCCGCCAATGCCAGCCAAGCTTGATAGCGTACCGATCAAGGTACCCGCCAGAGATATTCGCCATGGAGACGGTAAAGGGCGGAGGGTGACTTGGGGACGACTGAGCAACATTTGTATCGCCATGGTCAGCACGATGACGCCAAAGATACGTGGCAGCCAATCGGGTGGAAGTTTATCTGCCAATGAGGCACCTAATACGCCGCCTAGCATCATCCCTGGAACCAGGGCTCTGACCGCGCGCATATCCACATTGCCCATACAAAAATGGCGCCACGCTGAGGCGCTGGAGGTTAAGACAATGGTAGCCAACGATGTTGCCAGCGCCATCGGCATGACGATATCAGCAGACAGACCAAATAATGGCAGCAAAAAGCTTAACGCCGGCACCACCACCAAGCCACCGCCAATGCCAAGGAGTCCGGAGAGTGTGCCAACTAACGCCCCCAACAGCATACAAATAAACGCTAACAACAAGGTTGCGGTGGTGATCATCGCATACGTCCAATTTGAACCAGCGCATCCAAACCTTGTTCGGCTAAAAAGCCTTCCATCTGGGTACGGACCTGTCCGGGTTCGCTCAAACTAAGCATCTGCTCGGTTTGCTTTTGTAAGCGCGGTAAGGAAAGACGACTGAGCAAGTACTTAATCTTTGCCACATTACGCGTATTCATACTCAATTGACGATACCCCAGTCCCACTAATAATGCCGCGCCCACCGGATCGCCAGCCAGTTCACCACATACGCTCACCGGCAATTGATGGCGATCACTGGTAGTCGCAATCAAACTCAGCGCATGAAGTACGGAAGGATGGAGCGCATCAAAGATGTTGGCGACGCGGGCATTGTTGCGATCCACGGCCAACAAATACTGCGTTAAATCGTTGGTGCCAACGGAAAGAAAATCGACTTCTTGCGCGATCCCATCGAGCTGATACAACACCGAGGGTACCTCAACCATAATGCCAAGCAGCGGTTTCACCAGAACTTCTCCCGCCAACTGTGCCTCTTGGCGTACTTCCTCAAACGCGCGAGCAATTAACGCTTTCGCTTCCAGCAATTCATTCACACCGGAGATCATCGGCAATAAGAGTTTCAAATTATCCAAACCCAAACTGGCACGCAGCATCGCACGCACTTGGATCAGAAAAATATCGGGATGATCTAAGGTAAAACGAATGCCGCGCCAGCCAAGAAACGGGTTATCTTCATCGACACTCAAATAGGGTAATGGCTTATCCCCGCCAATATCCAAGGTGCGCATCACCACCGGTTTATCTGGGTAGCTGGCTAAAATCGCACGGTATTGTTTGACCTGTTCGTCCTCGGAAGGAAAACGGCGCTGCATTAAAAAAGGCACTTCGGTCCGAAACAAGCCCACCCCATCGACACCTTGGTTGATGGCGATGCTACTGTCGGCGCTCAAACCAGCGTTCAAATGGATCTGGATACGGGTGCCATCTTGGCTTTTTCCGGGCGAGGCTAGCGCCGTATCTAGGGTCGATTGCAAACTGACTTCCGCTTGAACCAGCTGCTGATACTCCTTCAGCAAAGGTGCGGCGGGCTCAATCATCAACAGCCCTTTGTGACCATCCAAGATCACCGATTTATTGTGGAGTCTTGGCGCGGAAAAGCTCACTCCCATCACCGCCGGAATGCCAAGTGCCCTTGCCAAGATGGCCGCATGGGAGTTCGCCGCGCCCTCTTCGGCTACGACCCCCGCGAGCAGCGCACGTGGAATAGAAGCCAGCATGCCAGCTGTCAGTTCACGGGCAAGCAAGACGATAGGTGACGAGATGGGTTGATGATTGCTTGAGGCTTCAGAAAGAAAATAGAGTAACCGCTGGCCGAGCTCCTTCACATCGGCAGCCCGTGCCTTAAGATAGGGATCATCCATGGCCGCAAAACGGGATGAAAAGGTTTCTACCGTTTGTCGGACCGCCCACGCGGCTTCGTCGCCCTGTTGGATACGTAGGGTCATATCCTCACGCAGCATAGGATCGTTGAGCAAATGGACAAACAAATCAAAGATCGCCAGCGCTTCTTTTTGTAGCTCCTTATCAAAGCGTTTTCTAAGGCGACGGAACTCCACTGACGCATCATCTAATGCGGCATCTAAACGATCGAGCTCTTTTTGAACATGCAAACAGCTGGCCGGTGAAACGTCCTCTAAACGTGGTTGAGAATCATCACACCATGCATTCGCAATTCCTACCCCAGGTGATGCGGGAACCCCTTCCAACAACACGGGTGACTGTGACGCATTCAGCCATCCGCCTTGTGCATCGGCATGGGCAAACACTACGGCCAGTTGCGCGGCGAGAGTGACAAGAAACGACTCTTCACTTTCGTCAAATTGACGCGGCTGGTGTTGCTGCACGACCAGTACGCCCAGTACCGTTTTACGATAAATAATGGGCGTACCTAGAAAAGACTGGAAGGCATCTTCTCCTGTGGCAGGGAAAGGTTTAAACGCGGGATGCTCACGCGCATGGGCCAGATTGATCGGTTCTGCGCGCTCGCCAACTAACCCTACCAAGCCTTCACCAAAAGACAGTGAGACTTGCGCGGCAGGATCCAAGCCTTGGGTGGCCATCAGATCAAAGCTGGCTTGCTCGGGATTGGCAAGGTACACAGAGCAACACTCAGTGTGCATCGCAACACAGGTTTGCTGCACTAGGGTTTGCAGCGCCTGATGAAGATCCGCCGATGCGGCTACGCTCTGAACAATATTTCTAAGCTGTGTCAGCACCGGCTTCCTCCTTAAACGTTACCCTCGCTTGTTCCGACGTCGAGGCTTACGCTCCTTAAAAGGCATCGCTAACGGCGCAAACTCTTTCATTGCGCGGCGGTATACTTCGCGTTTGAAAGACACAACCTGACGTACCGGATACCAATAACTGACCCAACGCCAGCCATCAAATTCCGGGGTTCCCCCGCGGGACACATTCACTTTCGACTCATCGCATTCCAGCTTCAACAAAAACCATTTTTGTTTTTGCCCAATACAGACTGGCTTGGAGTCCCAACGCACCAAACGTTTCGGGAGCTTATAACGTAGCCAATGACGGCTAGTACCCAAGATGCGGACATCTTTTTTGGTCAGCCCCACTTCTTCGTAAAGCTCACGGAACATGGCTTGTTCGGGACTTTCCCCATCATCAATCCCGCCTTGCGGGAACTGCCATGAATGCTGACCATATCGACGAGCCCAGAGAACCTGACCGTGGCCGTTACATATTACTATCCCCACATTGGGACGATAGCCATCGCCATCAATCACTGGACGACCTCAATGATAAATCTCTACTGAGTCTGATTTTTTCACAAAAAGCCGCTAAGGGTAAACAAACATTGTGGATTAACCTGTGTTTTTGCGCACTCGTCGTCATCTGAGGATAACTCAGGGCCTAACAGGAAGTTATAAACATAGCAATGAGAGTTTGCGCACATTTATTCACGCTTTCTGTGGATAGATTTGTGAAGAAGCAACGAAAAAGTCTAAAACGTCATCAGATCAAGATCAGTTAATCTGATTTATAATTAAACAAAAATAAAAATAACCCATATAAATCAGAATATTAAAAACATAAAACCCAGCAAAGATCCTTCTGACGATCTTTCGATCATCCTTTGCACACAGATCGCTCAAAGATCCATCAGTTAGTAAATTATCCACATCGTTAGCGCAAAAATCCAACAATATCGTTAGTTACTCACCTAACACAGGTAAAAATGGTACTGTATATATGATCATGGTCGCGATTTTTATACGCAACACTTATCTTTCTGTGGATAACTAAAGCGCCGCCAGATTGATCTTCACCATGAGGATCCTTGCGCCTTGCTCGACGCTTAACGATAATGCCGGTCATCTTATGCCAAACATTACCCGATGCCGAAAAGCTATCTATATGCAGCCACCACAGTCCGAATCAGAACTCATGCAGCGTGCCGCTGATTTAGCCGGTTTTACGCTAGGGGAAATCAGCCACGAGCATGGGGTCGCCTGTCCGGCCGATCTGAGCCGAGAAAAAGGCTGGGTAGGCATGTTGTTAGAAACCTGCTTGGGCGCGACGGCAGGAAGTAAGCCCGAGCAAGACTTTGCTCATTTGGGGATTGAGCTGAAAACGATCCCCGTTAACGCGCATGGCAAGCCACTCGAAACTACCTTTGTGTGTGTTGCGCCTTTGACGGGGATCAGTGGTGTACAGTGGGAACACAGCCATGTTCGGCACAAACTCTCCCGTGTTCTTTGGGTTCCGGTTGAGGGAGAACGCACTATCCCACTCGCAGAGCGGCGCATTGGCACCCCCCTGCTCTGGTCACCCAGTCGAGAAGAAGACGCGCAGCTGCGTGCCGATTGGGAAGAGCTGATGGATTTGATTGCCTTAGGACGGGTGAATGATATTACCGCGCGTCACGGCCAGTATTTACAGCTGCGCCCCAAAGCCGCCAACAGCCATGCACTCACCGATGCGTTTGGGGCAAAAGGCGAACCGATCAAAACCCTACCGCGTGGCTTTTATCTGCGCACCCAGTTCACCCATCATATTCTAAGCCGATTTTTCGTCAGCTGACCGAACGGCCTAAAAGCGTATCGGCATGTCCTCTTTGCAGGGCGGTTGATCACCGGTGGCGAACTCGTCGTAAGGGTCGAACAAGCGCAATACACCCTGTTCAATTCCCAGCGCCTTTAAGCGGTCTCCCACTTGACCCACATTATCAAACTGCATCACTTCACCGGTGGCATCGTCACGCAAAGGTTCGAGGTGGTGTTTCACCTCCACTTCAACGGAATATTTCGCACCACCGGCGTGCGCCATCACATAACATTGGGGGCAAGAGCGCGGGTCGGCGCGCATCCATGCCTTAAGTTGTCCATAGTTCATGATGCTCTCCTCGTTGTAATCTTTATCAGTAAAGAGCAGGATCGGAGAAACTGTCAAGCAAGGCGCCACAACGCTTTTGCTGAGCAATAAAATTCTCTACTATGGAATGCCATAGGTCGATTGCAGACAAGGAGACAGGATGCAATACCACCGCCTGCCCCATTCCACCTTAGATGTCAGTAAAGTGTGCTTGGGCACCATGACCTTCGGTGAGCAAAACACCGAAGCCGATGCCCATGCGCAATTGGATTTTGCCCTTGAGCGCGGCGTTAATTTTATCGATACCGCCGAAATGTATCCGGTTCCGCCCAGCCAAGCCACCCAAGGCCGAACCGAGGCGTATATTGGAAGTTGGTTAGAAAAGTCGGGGAAGCGTGATCGTGTGATCTTGGCCACCAAAGTCGCTGGTCCACGCAATGTGCCTTACATTCGTGAGGATATGTCCCTCAATCGTCGCCACATTCATCAAGCCGTTGAAGACAGCTTATCGCGCTTAAAAACTGACTACATCGATTTGTATCAGGTGCACTGGCCACAGCGTCACAATAACTGTTTTGGCAAATTGAACTATCCGTATCAAGACGAGCACTCCGGCGTCACCTTGCTAGATACCCTGGATGCGTTAAATGATCTGGTGAAAGCCGGTAAAATCCGCTACGTCGGGGTATCAAATGAGACGCCTTGGGGCGTGATGAGCTATTTGCATTTAGCCGAAAAACATAGCCTGACGCGGATTGTATCGATCCAAAATCCCTATAATTTACTTAACCGTAGCTTTGAAGTTGGCCTGTCTGAAATCAGTCATCACGAAGGCGTCGAGCTACTTGCCTACTCCCCCCTTGCCTTCGGTGCCCTCAGTGGTAAGTATTTGGGCGGCGCGCGTCCCTCTGGTGCGCGTTGTACCTTACATCAGCGTTTTTCTCGCTATTTTACTGAAGCAGGACAAAAAGCGACGCAGGAATACGTTGAGTTAGCCCGAGCGCACGGCTTGGATCCGGCGCAAATGGCGCTCGCTTTTGTCAACTCTCGCCCTTTTGTTGCCTCCAATATTATTGGCGCAACCACGCTAAAACAGCTAGAAAGCAATATCGACAGCCTCAATATTACCCTCAGTGAGGACGTCCTCGCGGGGATTGACGATATCGCTACTCGCTATCCAAACCCTTGCCCTTAAACGAGAAACGGCAGCCTTATTGGCTGCCGCGCAGAGGGTGATTAGATAGGGCGGCGTTTGCTCGCAAACGCCGCTTTCTGGGACCCATTACAGCCACCGCCATCGTCGTCGCCATGTCACAAGATAGCGTTTTGCCGCGAAATGCGTATTCACAGGCAACCCATCTTGGAGGTCGGCGGTGATACCAATATCACGCTGCAAATGACGGTTCAATGCAACATTGGCAACTCGATAACGGTTTGCGTTGGTGCGGCGCTGACGACGTGCGCTAATACGAACAACAGCTTGCGCTAATGGGTATAAAGATAGTTGAGTCATGATGGCTCTCCTTGTTGGTTAAAGGAGGCCACAGGCACAATACGTAGAGGTACTGCAATCTGGCCGCATTATGCCCGCGGCCAGTTACAATTGGTCGCAGAGTCAGATGTATAAGCGGGTATCTCGTGCGCAATGATTGGCACGACCCATCGCTGAGGCAAAGATGACACCCTGTTTTTGGCTCGGTATGTATGTCATGTTGCCTCCTAAATACACATGAATCTGCGTGACTTGAGGGTTTATTGTTCAATATCACGTCATTATATTCAATAACTTATTCGAATATTGTGCAAATTTAACGCAATGCTCTGCTATCATTTTTATCAACCTTGTATTTGCACTGCTCTGGTTAACAAGGCTGTGACATAAATAGATAATTATTCTGTTCCTATCTCAGCATCAGCTGTCGCTTTCATCCCCTTCGTGACCTAAACTCATTGAGTGGGCGATAACTAAACCTTTGAGGCAATAAGCTGTTGGCGCAACGCTTGCAGTGCTATCCCCATGGCCTGCTGAGGCAACCAAACCAAATCGACAAAAAGTTCCCAGCTATCTTGAGCAAGATCGGAAGGCAAAATCACTAACTCACCTTGTTGAACCGCCGTTTCCACTAATGAGAAGGGCAGCTCCGCCCAACCAATCCCCGCCTCAACCAAACGCAATGCCACACTCAAATTTTCTGTTCGCCATGCACTGTCTGCATACTGCCAACGCGGCGCCGCGTGCCTATCTCGTCCGGCCACCACAATTTGGCGATGCTTCACAATTTCGGGCCAATCAAAGTGCGTTAACCGCGCGAGTGGATGCTGAGCACTGCAAACCGCACACATTCGCATCATCTCAAGGTTATGAAATTCAAAGGCGGTCGGCAGCTGTTGTTCCTGAACCAGCAGCCCTAATTGCGCGCGCCCTTGCTCAAGTAAGCTAATCACATCCACATAAGCGGCGGTGAGAATTTCAATTTCGACCTGTGGAAATTGCTGTTCAAACGCCGCCAGACGCGCAGCAATACTGGGCGAGATCGCGGCAGACTCTGCAGCAATGGTGAGTCGGGTTTCGACTCCGGTTGCAAACGCATCGGCGCTGRCTTGAAGACGCTGCATTTCGGTTAAAATTCGCTTCGCTTTACCCAGCAGTGCCTCACCTTGCTCTGTCAGCACCGGGTAGCGTCTTTGACGATCGAATAACGTTACCGCCCAATCAATCTCTAGATTCGCGACCGCGGTGCTAACCACAGATTGTGCTTTACCCAGCTTTCTCGCCGCCGCAGAAAAGGAGCCTGTCTGTGCTGTCGTCACAAACGCGGCTAATTGATCCAATGAAAACGCCATCAAGCTCTCCCAAGAATTGTCATCTATCTATTTATACGATAGTTACTAACTTATATACATCGATTTTATCTATACAATATCCCGGAAGATCGATAGTAGGCAAAACGGAGTCTTCTCCCTAGCGTCGCCACTATCGGTCGCGAATAACGTAAATTGATTGTGTTGTGTGAGGTTGTAATGCGAACAAAAGCCGATCGCTGGCGTCATGCCATTGGCTTTGAATTAATAGGCCTAATTCTAGTGGTAGTCGGGCTCAATTTTATATTGGGGGCTGATATCGGCCACTTGGGGGTGATGGGCGTGCTGTTTTCCGTGATCGCGACGGGTTGGAACTATGTGTATAACATCCTGTTTGATAGAGCCATGCTCGCGATGCGAGGCAGTGTCCTCAAAACCCTGCCAATCCGAATCCTGCACGCCGTGTTTTTTGAAGCTGGGCTTTTGGTGGTCACCATTCCGTTTATTATGTGGTGGCTCTCGATGACCCTTTGGCAAGCCGTGGTGATGGATTTAGGTATGGTTGTGTTCTACTTGTTTTACGCCTTTGTCTATAACTGGGTCTATGATCAAGTCTTTCCGATCCCTTCCCATTCTCCCCAAGCGTAATGGTCAGGCTGCACGGAAGCAGCCCAGCTCAATCTTTCTATTGACGAAACGTGCGAGGGGTCGGGATCAAGTTATGTTTGTTGAGCAAGCGATACATGGTGGCTCGCGACACGCCCAACTCTCTCGCCGCTGCCGACACCTGTCCTTTGTTCGACTCAAGTACCGCAATCAATGCATCGCGCTCTGACTCTTCGCGTATTTTGCGCAGACTTTGTTTATAGTCCCCTTGGCGAGGTAAATCGAGATGTTCCGCTTCGATGACCAAGTGATCGGCAAGAAGCACGGCCCGTTTGACTTGATTGATTAACTCCCGCACGTTCCCCGGCCATGAATAGGCGCTTAATACACTCTTGGCTTCATCTGAAAACGTTCGCGCTTGGGTATTATATTGACGGGCAAATTTGAGCAGAAAATAGTCGGCTAAGTCAGTGACATCGGCTTGCCTATCTTTCAACGACGGCATGTTAATACGTAACACATTCAGCCGGTAATACAGATCTTCGCGGAACAATCCTTCAGCGACCCGCTTCTCTAAATCCATATGGGTTGAGGCGATAACACGCACATCCAGATCACGATTGTACTTGTCGTGATTGATATCCAGCATCCCCTCTTGCAATAAATGCAACAAATGGCTTTGTAAGTGCAGCGGTAAGTCACCGATTTCATCAAAAAATAAGGTGCCTTTGTGGCATTGGCGTATTTTTCCGGGCGTCTCGTCATCACCCAATAATTCTTGCTGCATTTGCTCGTCGGCCAATGCCGAGCATTTAATCGACTCAAACGGGCCTTTGGCACGGGTAGAGGCGTTATGAATCGCCAGTGCGACTAACTCTTTACCTGTCCCACTCTCACCGGCCACCAGCACAGACACATCGGTCGGCGCAACACGTCGCACCTGATCTCGCAGCTTTTTCATCGCAGGGCTTTTGCCTTCCAAGCCCATATCACTGTGATCGCCCAGATGGGGCCACACCTGACGCTCCAAACGCAGCATCCCCAATTGGTGACCAATGGTGCTCATCAACTGTGAGTTCGGCACTGGCGAGGTGAAGTAATCAATGCAAAAGCTGACAATAAACTGGCAGATTGCTTCATTCCCCAATTGCTCTTCGCGTACCAAGGCCAACCAACGCACTTGCTTGTTACGGTTAACCATAGACGCGACGCCATTGAGGCTAAAATCATCGTGGCTTAAGTCAACAATACCAATACAGGGGCCAATGTCTTGCAACAAAGATTGCGCTGCCCGCAAGTCATAACAACGATGACACCGCCAGCCTGCTTGTTCCAGGGTTGCTATCCAAGGCTCATACGGGCCCCCGACGACCACCAATGAGCTCAAGTTTGTTTCACTCCCTGTGTGTAATCCCATAACCTCTGCCTTACATCCAGTCTGTGATACTGCGGAAGAACCAAAATCCCATTATAAGGAGGCTCAGTCCTGATTCTGTCTCAATAAAGAGACATTGAGTAGGTCGGAATACGTATGATTTTAGTCACTCATCGCAAAACGCAGAATAAAATAAGGCTTTTAGCGCGGGCATGATTCCGCTGATAGAAAAAAAGCGGCTCGAAAGCCGCTTTTTCATCATACCTAGCGATTTAGCCGTTTTGCTGTGGGCGCATCGCTGGGAATAGAATAACATCACGGATGGTATGCGTGTTGGTAAATAGCATCACTAGGCGATCAATACCAATCCCCTGTCCTGCCGTTGGCGGCAAACCATGCTCAAGCGCGTTGATGTAGTCTGCATCATAGTACATAGCTTCATCGTCGCCCGCGTCTTTCGCTTCCACTTGGGCTTTAAAGCGTGCGTCTTGATCTTCTGCGTCATTCAGCTCCGAGAAACCGTTCGCCACTTCACGACCACCGACAAAGAACTCAAAGCGATCGGTTACAAACGGGTTGTCATCGTTGCGACGAGCCAGTGGTGAAATATCTGCAGGATACTCAGTGATAAAGGTTGGCTGAATCAACTGAGGCTCAGCGGTTTCACCAAAGATTTCTTCCATCAGCTGACCGGCCGTCCAGAATGACTCCACACTGATTTTCAGTGATTTAGCAATCGCCGCGAGGTGATCACGGTCTTGCGCATTCTCGTAGGTCAGTGCTTGGATCTCAGCATGATCAGGGTTGTACTGCTTGATCGCATCCAGCATGGTCATGCGTGGGTATGGACCAGCAAAGTTAATTTCATGCTCGCCATATGGCATCACAGACTGCCCCAGAACCTCGAGAGCAACACGCGATAGCATGTCTTCGGTCAAGTCCATCAGATCATTGTAATCCGCGTACGCCATATAGAATTCCATCATAGTGAATTCTGGGTTATGACGAGGCGACAAGCCTTCGTTACGGAAGTTGCGGTTAATCTCGAACACACGCTCAAAACCACCCACGACCAAACGCTTGAGATAAAGCTCTGGCGCCACACGCAAGTACATATCAATGTCTAGCGCATTGTGGTGAGTGATAAATGGACGTGCGGTCGCGCCCCCAGGGATGACATGCATCATCGGGGTTTCTACTTCCATAAAGTGTTTTTCTACCATGTAGTTACGGATAGCAGTCACTACACTCGAACGGATTTGAAACGCCTGACGCGATTCTTCGTTGACGATCAAATCTACATAGCGCTGACGATAGCGCAGCTCTTGATCAGCCAAGCCATGGAATTTTTCAGGCAATGGACGCAAGGCCTTGGTCAGCAACTGGTAGCGTTCCATATTGACATACAGATCGCCTTTGCCGGATTTGTGCAGCGCACCGTGTACACCAATGATGTCACCGATATCCAAGCCGTGGTATTCGGCTTTCAGTGCCTTTTGAACGTCTTTAGAGGCATAGGCTTGAATACGGCCCGAGACGTCTTGTACCACCAAGAAAGGACCACGCTTCGCCATGATACGGCCTGCGATGGTCACTTTATGATCGAGCGCTTCTAGCTCAGCTTTTTCTTTTTCGCCAAATTCAGCTTGTAGGTCCGCAGCAAGGTGCTCGCGACGGAAATCATTCGGATGACCGTTCGCCTTGCAGTTTTCACGGATGTGATTCAGTTTGGCGCGACGCTCGGCTATCAGCTTATTTTCGTCTTGTAACTGGTCAGTCATAGAAAACCCTTTACTCAAAGTCGTGATTACAGGCCAGATTTGAGGCTGGCTTCAATAAATTTATCCAAATCGCCGTCAAGTACGGCCTGTGTATTGCGGTTTTCAACCCCGGTGCGCAAGTCCTTGATGCGTGAGTCATCCAGCACGTAGGAACGGATCTGGCTTCCCCAGCCGATATCTGACTTCGCGTCTTCGTTGGCTTGTTTTTCCGCGTTTTGCTTTTGCAACTCAAGCTCAAACAGTTTGGCGCGAAGCTGCTTCATCGCTTGGTCTTTGTTTTTATGCTGCGAACGGTCGTTCTGGCACTGCACCACCGTATTGGTCGGCACGTGGGTAATACGAACCGCAGACTCTGTGGTGTTAACGTGCTGACCACCTGCGCCAGACGCGCGATACACATCAATGCGCAGATCGGCAGGATTGATGTCGATAGCAATATCATCATCAATTTCAGGGTAAACAAACGCAGACGCAAACGAGGTATGGCGGCGACCACCCGAATCAAACGGTGACTTACGAACCAAACGATGCACCCCGGTTTCGGTACGTAACCAACCGTAGGCGTATTCACCTGTAATCCGCACGGTGGCAGACTTTAAGCCGGCGACTTCACCTTCAGATACTTCAATGACTTCCGCTTTAAAGCCTTTCGCATCGGCCCAACGCAAGTACATGCGTAACATCATGTTGGTCCAATCTTGCGCTTCTGTGCCGCCGGAACCGGCTTGCAGATCGATATAGCAATCTGACGCATCGTGTTCACCAGCGAACATACGGCGAAATTCCAGCTTCTCAAGCTTGTCTTCTAAGTCGGCAAGCTCTGGCTCGACTTCATCAAAGGTTTCTTGATCGTCTTCTTCAACGGCGAGCATCAAAAGCTCGTTAACATCCTCACCACCTTGGGTGAGTTGGTCAATGGTTTCAACCACAGCTTCCAGCGAGGCACGTTCTTTGCCCAGTGCTTGTGCGCGCTCAGGTTCGTTCCAGACGTCTGGTTGTTCTAATTCGGCATTAACTTCTTCTAGACGCTCTTTCTTGGCATCGTAGTCAAAGATACCCCCGAAGAACATCGGTGCGTTCAGCGATGTCCGCGAGGCGGTTTTTGATTGGATTGATCTCAAACATGGTCAAGCATCTTCATTTGCGGAAATTTAACCGCCGAATTTTAGCGAATTGTGGGGTCAATAAACAGGGCATGACGGAAAAAGCCGCACAATTAAGCACTCTCCAGATGAGAAACAATCAATTGCGCACTGCGATTACCACGAAACTCGTTAATATCCAGCCGGTAGACTAACCGCATCTGCTTCACACTCGGGTCCGGCCAACGGCGCACATCGATATTAAACGCAATTGCATCAATCATGGCACCACCGTCTGGATGCTCCACCATTAATTTCAGATGCTTACTGCCAACCAGCTTTTGCTGTAACACCTTAAACGTGCCATCAAATTGCGGCTCCGGAAATCCTTGTCCCCAAGGTCCCCCCGCTTGGATAAGCTCCGCGGTTTCGATGCTCAAGTCACGACTCGACAGTTCCCCATCACTGAGTAGTACGCCTTTGAGATCATCGTCGCTGACTGCCTCACGTACTTGCATATCAAACAAACGGGCAAAACGCTCAAATTCACTTTCATCGATAGTCAGCCCTGCCGCCATGGCATGCCCGCCAAACTTTTTGATCAAGCCGGGATGCTGAGTATCGATCCGATCCAGCGTATCGCGCATGTGCAATCCTGGAATCGAACGCGCCGAGCCTTTAATGGTGCCATCGCCCCCATCGGCAAAAGCGATCACGGGACGATGAAACTGCTCTTTCAGACGCGAGGCTAAAATACCAATCACGCCTTGATGCCAATCTCGTTGAAAGAGTGCGAGGCCAACAGGTAAGTCTTGTTCGCTTTTTTCAGCAATCAAGCGCTCACACCATGCTACCGCTTCTTGCTTCATCCCGGCTTCAATTTCTTTGCGGGTTTGATTAAGTGCGTCCAACTCAGAGGCCATGCGTCGCGCGGCGTGGATATTGTTGCTCAGTAATAGCTCCACTCCAAACGACATATCATCCAGTCGCCCCGCCGCGTTGATCCTTGGGCCTAAAGCAAATCCAAAGTCGCTGGCCACCAAGGTCGCCATGTTTCGGTTAGCGACTTCGATCAGAGCCTGAATACCGGGGCAACATCGCCCTGCACGAATGCGCTGTAAGCCTTGGTGCACCAAGATACGGTTGTTGGCATCCAATGCCACCACGTCAGCTACGGTTCCCAATGCAACCAAATCAAGCAGTTCCGCCAAGTTCGGTATCGCAATGCCTTGTTGCTCAAACCAACCTTGTCCACGCAAATGGGCCCGCAATGCCAGCATCAAATAAAATGCCACCCCGACACCGGCAAGGGCTTTGGACGGGAAGCCACAGTCATTTAGATTAGGGTTTACCATCGCATCTGCGTCCGGAAGCTGCTCTCCGGGTAGGTGGTGATCGGTCACCACCACTTGCATGCCTAACGCTTTGGCATGCGCGACTCCGGCCAACGATGACACACCATTATCAACGGTCATGATGAGATCAGCATCACGCTCAGCCGCTTGATCGACGACCTCAGGACTCAGTCCATAACCATCATCAAAACGGTTGGGCACTAAATAATCGACCCGCGTTGCACCCATCATGCGAAGCGCCTTTACCGAGAGCGCCGACGAGGTCGCGCCATCAGCGTCAAAGTCTCCCACAATAAGAATCGACTTGTGGGTTGCGATCGCCTCCGATATAAGTGCGACAGCGCCTTCAATACCGGTTAACGCTTGGTATTGATGTAAACCTGCCACACTGCGGTTTAACTCACTGTCTTCGCGCAGTCCTCGGTTGGCATACAAGCGTTGTAGCAAAGGGGAAATATCATCACTAAAGGCCGGCGTAACCGTCGGCATTCGTCGTTTTATCTCTATCATGGAAAATCACCAATCAGGGTTAGCCGCGTGGATGATGAGTTTGATGCAGCTGTTTCAAGCGCTCAGTCGCAACATGGGTATAGATTTGGGTCGTCGAGAGGTCGCTATGGCCAAGTAACATTTGTACCACACGCAAATCAGCACCGTGATTGAGCAGATGGGTGGCAAAGGCGTGGCGCAACACATGCGGGGAGAGCGCGTCGCTATCAATCCCTGCCAGCTGAGCGTAATACTTAATCCGGTGCCAAAACGTTTGGCGTGTCATCTGTCGCGCCCGTTTGCTCGGGAAAAAGACATCGGTACTGGTTTCGCCAAGCAGCACAGGCCGGCTGTGCGCCAAATAGTGCTCCAACCAATCTACCGCGGTTTCTCCCATCGGCACCAAGCGCTCCTTGTCGCCTTTACCGACCACACGGACCACCCCTTGCCGTAAACTCACATTTTCAGTGGTCAAGCCCACCAGCTCAGTGACACGCAACCCCGTGGCGTAAAGCAACTCAAGCATGGCTTTGTCGCGCAGCTCCAGCGGATCGTCGGTATTGGGCGCATCGAGTAATGCGTCAATTTGCTCTTCACTGAGATCTTTCGGCAAGCGTTTCGGTTGTTTAGGGCTAATTAAGGTGGCACTCGGATCATCCGGACGCAGCTTTTGACGGTATAGATACTGGAACAAACGACGCAGTGCCGACACCATACGGGCTCGGCTGCTGGGCTGGTAGGCTTGTTCGTGCAACCAGTACTGATAATCCTGCAAGTCCTGTTTACTCACCGACAGCAATGCACGGCTATCAAGCCAGTGGCAGAGCTTGAGCAAGTCATTCCGATAAGAGCCGAGGGTGTTTTCCGATAGCCCCCGCTCCATCCACATGGCATCGAGGAACTGCTCGATTAATTCAACATTCTTGTTCACATTCAGCCTGCTTATTGGGGAAAACTCGAATAATAAGGGCGCCACACGCGACTTAGCGCGGGTCATTATACAAAATGTCGGCGCCGCTTGCTGGATCAAATTACCCACCAGCAGGTAAACTGCAGGTAATCAAACCAAATGAGTCAAACTATGAGAATCGGTCTGTTTTATGGCTCAACCACCTGTTATACCGAAATGGCAGCGGAAAAGATCCGTGACTTTATCGGCGACGATTTGGTTGAGTTGCACAACGTCAAAGAAACGCCGCTGGCCAAGATGGCAGAGTATGACTTGCTACTTCTCGGCATTTCAACTTGGGACTTCGGTGAGCTGCAAGAAGATTGGGAAGCCGTTTGGCAAGACATTGATAGTCTGCAACTGCAAGGCAAAGTGATTGCATTATTTGGCCTTGGCGACCAAGAAGGCTATGCCGAATGGTACCTCGATGCCATGGGCATGCTCCACCAGCAGCTGCAAGGCAGTGGTGCGCAATTTATTGGCTATTGGCCCACCGAAGGCTACCGCTTTGATGCGTCTAAAGCCGTGACAGACGAAGGAAAACAGTTTGTTGGCTTGGCCCTAGACGAAGACAGTGAGTACGACCTAAGCGACGAACGGATTCACACCTGGTGCGAGCAAGTTTTGGTTGAATACCAAGCGTTACTCGAACA
Source organism: Salinivibrio sp. IB872 (assembly GCF_001995345.1). Lineage (NCBI taxonomy): Bacteria > Pseudomonadati > Pseudomonadota > Gammaproteobacteria > Vibrionales > Vibrionaceae > Salinivibrio > Salinivibrio sp. IB872. The sequence continues at coordinate 112,863 of NZ_MUFO01000018.1, forward strand.
GGCCTGATACCTCGCCTGTTGATATAAAAAACCGCGCCTGAGCGCGGTTCAGACTGCTGACAAAGGTCTAGCTTTCGAGCTAGACCTTTGATCTAATAGGAGTGTCGCAATAGGGATGCTCCGGTATGCTTCAAGAACCTTCTCCACACCAATATGAACTTGAAATGGTGACGATGGAACAACTTGTTCCCAAAGACCATCTTGTTCGTAAAATCGACCGTGCCATCGACTTCGAGTTTATT
>NZ_MUFO01000019.1:0-57256 GCF_001995345.1 Salinivibrio sp. IB872
CTGGCTCTGGCTTTCCTACACAAATCCCTCGATGAGAATCGAGGGATTTTTTTTGAACCTTTATCTGCCTGACTGATCTCAACAAAAAATCATAAGTTGAGGTAAGTGACTATGTTTTCAACAGATGCTGAGCAATGGGCCAAGGATACCTTCTACCATACCGAATTAGGTGATAGCCGCCGAACCAAGCGTCTGGTTAAACTTGCCTCCTCTCTGGCCAACCACTTAGGGCAGTCCCTCGTGCAGTCTTTAAAATCTCCCGCCGATATTGAAGCGGCCTATCGTTTTACTCGGAATCAAGCCATTGATCCACAAGCCATTGCTGAAGCGGGTTTTGCCGCAACAGTTGAACATACAAAGCACTATGATTGCTTACTCGCCCTTGAAGATACAACTTCGCTCGAGTTTTCCCATCAGACCGTTCGGGGAGAAATGGGGCATACCACATCCAATAAGCGCTCCCGAGGGATGCATGCCCATTCTGTCTTGCTGTTTGCGCCAGAAGAGCAACATGTCGTTGGTCTGATTGAGCAAGAACGCTGGACCAGAGATCTCCAGGCCTACGGGCAGAATCAGCGCCATGCGAGCAGGCCTTACATAGAAAAAGAAAGCTATAAATGGGAACGCGCTTCTCGAGCCATGGAAACTCGTCTCGGGAACGGAATTCAGAAGGTTATCTCGGTCTGTGACCGGGAGGCTGATGTTATCGAATACCTGACCTACAAGGTCTCGCATCAGCAACGCTTTATTGTGCGTTCAATGCAAAGTCGCTGCATCAAGGAAAGTGAGGAGAAACTTTACCAGTACAGCGACTCCTTGGCGCATGCTGGCACCAGGACGGTTCAGGTTAGGCAGAAAGGCGGTCGCAAGGCTCGTAAAGCCAGCTGCGAAGTGTGTTACGCACCGGTGACGGTGAAGATCCCAGCCAATAAAACAGGTGAGCCTGTGCCGTTATATTACGTGGGTTGTCAGGAAGTTGGCCATGAGAAAGGCCTGAACTGGCATATTCTGACATCAGAGCCCGTCCGGACGAAAGAAGATGCTGCACGCATATTGGATCACTACGAAAAGCGCTGGTTGATTGAGGAGTTTCACAAAGCATGGAAGAGCGGCGGAACTCAAGTCGAAGGCCTGCGGATGCAAAGTAAAGAAAACTGGTTGTGGTTGTCAGGAAGTTGGCCATGAGAAAGGCCTGAACTGGCATATTCTGACATCAGAGCCCGTCCGGACGAAAGAAGATGCTGCACGCATATTGGATCACTACGAAAAGCGCTGGTTGATTGAGGAGTTTCACAAAGCATGGAAGAGCGGCGGAACTCAAGTCGAAGGCCTGCGGATGCAAAGTAAAGAAAACTTAGARCGAATGGTCGTGATACTGGCTTTCATCGCGGTGCGGTTGCACCAACTGCGTTACCTCGGACTCAATAAAGAAGAGGCCGAAARACAGAGTTGTGAAACGATATTAAGCCCGCTGGCTTGGAAGCTTCTGTGGTCTAAACAGGAAAAGAGTAAGCCGCCAAAGCATGCTCCCAGTCTGTATTGGGCGTACATTAACCTCGGGAAGTTAGCCGGTTGGCATGACTCAAAACGTAATGGCCGAGTTGGCTGGGAAAGGTTATGGGAAGGATGGTTTATGTTACAAACCATCCTTGAAGGTTACCTACTAGCCCAGTCTCTTGACCTCTGAGATGTGATCAAGAGACAGGCCGCCACCGCCAAAGCATGCTCCCAGTCTGTATTGGGCGTACATTAACCTCGGGAAGTTAGCCGGTTGGCATGACTCAAAACGTAATGGCCGAGTTGGCTGGGAAAGGTTATGGGAAGGATGGTTTATGTTACAAACCATCCTTGAAGGTTACCTACTAGCCCAGTCTCTTGACCTCTGAGATGTGATCAAGAGACAGCGTTGTTACGGGGCTTTTCTTTATCTGATGAACTTAAACACCGGGGCCGGCTTTGAGGAAATGTGGCAGTTGTGTCGGCGTTGGACACTTTAATTGCCCCATGACTTGCGTCATTTGCTGTTTGAGCATTTCAATCGCGTGCTCGCCACCATGATGCCCCACGGCGCCGCACGCGTAAACAAAGGTACGGCCCAGTAAGGTAAAGTCGGCTCCCATGGCCATGGCCTGCGCAACGTTGCCACCGCTTTGTACGCCGCTGTCTAGCAACAGCTTAATTTTATCCCCATAGGCCTTGTCGATAGCGCGAATGGTATCGAGCGGCGATTCGCCGATATCTAACTGACGGCCTCCATGGTTGGATAGCACCGCCCCATCAGCACCTAGGGCAACGGCCTGAGCGACGTCTTCAGGATTGACCAGTCCTTTGAGAATCAAGGGGCCATCCCAGTTGTCACGGATCACTTTCAGGCTTTCAAAATCCACTGCACCCATCACGGTATTGTTCATAAAGTTTGCCAACTCGCTGGTGGGCATGTTCTTCGGCATGTAGGGTTTGAGGGTTTGCATTTCCGGAACCCCCGCCAGCAAGGTATGCCAACACCAGCTTGGACATTGCATCATTTGTGCAATATTGCGTAGGTTCATTTTGGGTGGCATGGCTAAGCCGTTTTTGATGTCGCGAGGGCGATAACCAAAGGTTGGTACATCGACGGTGACAAGGAGAACCTTGTAGCCTGCACGCTTAATGCGGCCCATCAGATCTTCACGGATCTTGGCATCGGTTGGGTTATAGAGCTGATACCATGCCGCGCCCTCAGAAATGTCGGCAATGGTTTCAAGACTTGCCGACGACACTGTGCTGAGTACGTAGGGCACATTGGCTTCCAGTGCGGCTTTGGCAAGAATTTCAGGCGCTTTAGGCCACATCAAGCCTTGTAAGCCAACAGGCGCAATGCCAAAGGGCGCGGCATAGCGGTGGCCGAAGAGCTCAACGGATAAATCAATGTCAGGGGTGGGAGCCAAAAGATCAGACTGTAGCTTGACGTCTTTAAAGCGATCAAAATTATGAGCGAGACCGATTTCGTCGTGGCATCCACCACATAAATAATCAAAGGCAAAGGCGGGAATACGCTTTTTGGCCGCACGTTTGAGTGCCGGTGTGTCGGGATAGTTAGGATTGTAGTAAGACATGGATCTCGCGTCCGTTTTGTGAGGTGAGTAAAGACCCTTACCTTAGCGCGGCAGTTGTTATCGATATATAGACAAAAAATAAAATACTTTTTCCAAAATCGCGTAAAGCCGCGCATGCGCTATCGCTTTTTAAGCCGTGGCATTCCCTTAGATATACAAATTCTTAACTTTTTGCTTGATAAAATCGATAAATAGTTTGGTCTTGGTATGGTTATAGTCCAACTTTGGATAGTAGGCATAGGCAGATGTGCGGGGCTGTTTCAGCGTTGGTAAAACGGGGACCAGTAACCCTTGATCGAGCTCTTTTTGGACGGTGCCCGCGCCGCCAAGAATGATCCCCATCCCGATCACAGCCGCACTCACCAGCGCTTCGGGATTGGGAGAGACACAGTTGCCGGATAACTGCAAGCGCGTTCCGTCTTCAAAAACACGTTCTTGAGGTTGGTGTGAATTGCCATATAGCAGGACGTTGTGTTCGGTCAGTTGCGTGGGTGAGGTGATCGGCGCGTGACGCGCGAGGTAACTGGGAGCGGCGAAAAAGCCGGGTTGAAAATCAAACAGCTTGGCTGCGATGTAGCTGGCTGAGTTGAAGTAGTCGAGCTCACGGCTGATCACCACATCTAAATTCAGATCGGGCAATTGGCCGGGAGTTAGCGTGGTCAACTCGACTTTGATTTTCGGATAGATCTCAAGAAACTCAGCAATAAAGTTGACCAAGAAGCGGTTCCCTGTCACCAATGGCGCACCGATACGCAGGATGCCACTGACTTCGCCAAACGTGGATGCGGTCTCGCTGACCAGCTGTTGCCAATCATCCACCCACGCTTTGGCGCGTTGATAAAACAGATCGCCAGCATCGGTCATCGATAGGCTTCGGGTGGTGCGCTTTAACAGCTGCACACCCAGCTGGCTCTCAAGCCAGCTTAACCGCTTTGACAGTGCAGAACTTGAGGCGTGTAACTTGGTGGCGGCTTGTGCCAAAGAGCCTTGTTCAACCACACAGATAAAGCTTTGCGTGCAGGTAATCCAGTCCATGAAACCTCTTAATAGTGAAAAAGGTGATAACCAATCGTCAGACAAGCATTCACATTATGATAACCAAGCCTGATAATACCGACTACTCGACCATCAAGGCGACCTGAATCAGCAGAGAATCATGGAAAGAACAGCCAACGCCCTCAAAGTTAGCGGCATGAAGCTTACCAATCGATTAGTGGCGTTTGTCACCCTGATTGTGGTGTGTGCCATTTTTGTCTTATTTATCGGTGGGGCAATTAGCTTTCGTCAATTAGGTATCGATTTTATCTCACACTATGTGGATGGCATGGTGGAAGTGATCGATCAGGAAATGGCCACCGAGCAACGGGACAACCAGTATTTTTCTCGTTGGCTGCCTAAAATGCTCAAGGCGAGTGATGTCACTTCGCTGACTATCTACTCCGATGCGGGCATCCTTTATCAGTACGAACAAATTCATTATCAAGCCCCGACCACGCAACAAGCGATTACCCGAGACATTCCGCTGGCCAACAATCCCGGCTTTGCTGTGAAGCTGACTTTTGTGCCACCGTATGCGGAGTTTGCCTACTCCATTGGGCCGCTGTCGTCACTTTCCGCGGCCATTTTGGTGATTGTGCTGGGCTTGGCGTGGGGGATCCAATGGTTACGCCGCCAGCTTTATGGCAGTGAGGTCTTGGAGCAGCGAGGGCGCTTAATCCTAGCTGGCAGGCTTGACGAAGCGCAGCATGGTGATGCTCACGAGTGGCCGATTCCTGCCAGTGCCGCATTGACGCAATTAATCGAGGAATTGAAAGAAGCCCGCCAAGAGCGAAGTCGCTTTGATACCTTTATTCGCACCAATACCTTCCTTGATCAGCTGACTGGGGCGGCGAACCGGGTCATGTTTGATAACCGGTTGCACACGTTAGCCAGCGATGATGCGAGCCAAGGCAGCTTGATTTTAGTGCGTGTCGCCGATTGGGAAGACCTGCTGGAACAGCAGGGTCAAGAAGGCGCTGATGCGCTGATTCAAGGTATGGGCAGTGTGTTATCGAATGCGATCCAACGCTTTCCTGATGCGGTACTGGCTCGCTACTTTGCCTCGGATTTTGCCATTTTGTTGGTTAACCAAGCTGGGGAAGAAGTCCATCCCTTTTTGTCTCAACTCACCAACGCTCTTAACAAGCTTAGCCCGCCAGATACGCTGGATACCGACAACTGGTTCCATATGGGAATGACCTCATTTGGGGCGGGAGAGCGCCGAGGTCGTTTGATGGATGAAGCCGAGCGTGCGCTGCGAGCGGCCCAACTGGAAGGGCATAGTGGCTGGTCGCAATTTGACAAAGACATTCGCCGCTTAGACAAACGCGGCAGTGTGCGCTGGCGTACGCTGTTGGAATCGGTGATGGCGGGGGAAGGGCCGATGCTGTATCGCCAACCTGTCTATGCGCGGGATGGCAAAACCCGTCTTCACTATGAACTTTTAGGTCGGATCAAAGACGAAAATGGCAAGGTGTTAAAAGCCTCTCGATTCTGGCCAGGGGTCGAGTTGGTCGGTATGGATGTGGTGTTTGATAAAGCGACGGTGAGCCGTGCGCTGTGGTGGTTAAAAACCGCTGATCATATCGACAATTATGCTATAAATGTAAGTGTTCACTCACTTTGCCAACGCGAATTTGTGATTTGGTTGCGTGATGCGTTATTGCAAACACCCCGAAGTATCCTCAATCGTTTGTTGGTGGAAGTGTCTGAAGGTGCCTTAGTGGCGCAATTTGACGCGGCGCGCCCTTGTTTGAGAATGATAGCCGCGTTAGGGTGCCGACTCGTGGTCGACCAAGCTGGTCGAACAGTAGTGAGCACTCACTATGTAAAAGATATTCAGCCCGCGTATATCAAGTTACATCGTAGCTTAGTGCGTAATATTCATCAGCGCCCTGAAAACCAATTGTACTTACGCAGTATGCTGGGGGCGTGTGAAGCCACTACCACCGACGTCTTGGCAGTAGGTGTGGAAACGGACCTAGAGTGGCAGGTGGTCAAAGAGCTGGGCGTCGTGGGGGGACAAGGGCGCTTACTCGGTGCGGAAATGTCGCCTCATCCTGCGCAAAAGAAACGCCGCCGCTGGGGGAAACGATGACAACAGAGGAGAATCAAGTGAATCGTAAGCAACAGGCAGGGCGAACATGGCTCGAATTTATTCTTCTGTTGTGTACCTTAGGTTTGCTTGTGGTTGTTGCGGTGCCCAAATTCTATGATTATGAGGCGGACGCGAACGTAACGGCGTTAAAAGGGCTAAAAAGCGCCATTGATAATGTGATGGTACAGACCTATGAACAAGCGCAAGCCTCGAATATCGCGGATCAGCCTCGCGGAACGTTGACGGTCGAAGGCGTCACCATTGATGTGCAGTTTGGGTATCCTGTAGCCAATGACTTACCGCAATTGATTGGTGTACTTAAAGAAGAAGAGCGCTGGCTGCCCAAGCCGCATGACAGCCAAGCCGGCGTCGATTACGTGTGGATGTATCATGATAATCCCGCACCGTCTTGTTACCTCAGTTACTATGAAGCAACACCGACACAGCATGCGAAGACCGAATTAGTCATCCGTCCCTCTTGCCAAGAGGCACCGATGTCGCAATAGCAAAGTGGACAAAATAGGAAGCTGGCATGTTTTTCGATGAAAAAATCATCAAAATGACAGCGCAATGAAAAAAAACTCAGATCTCATTCAGGTTTACAGCGCCGTATCTTGCCGCTTACCGTGCGCGTTGATACATTTAGCTCAATTTGTCTGATTTCACAGCTTGCAGGATTAACCGACCATCATGTTTAAGAAACTTCGCGGGATGTTTTCCAACGATCTATCGATTGACTTGGGAACCGCCAATACGCTGATTTACGTAAAAGGACAAGGCATTGTTCTTGATGAGCCTTCTGTTGTTGCCATTCGCCAAGACAGAGCGGGTTCGCCAAAAAGTGTGGCTGCTGTGGGTCACGACGCCAAACAAATGCTGGGTCGTACGCCTGGAAACATTGCGGCCATTCGCCCGATGAAAGATGGTGTGATTGCCGACTTTTACGTGACTGAGAAAATGCTGCAACACTTTATCAAATCGGTACACGATCACAGCTATATGCGCCCAAGCCCGCGTGTGCTGGTCGCTGTTCCTTGTGGTTCGACCCAAGTTGAACGCCGTGCGATTCGTGAGTCAGCACTCGGTGCGGGTGCTCGTGAAGTGTATTTGATTGACGAGCCAATGGCGGCGGCGATCGGTGCAGGTCTGCCGGTCTCAGAAGCCACAGGTTCGATGGTGATCGATATCGGCGGTGGTACCACTGAAGTGGCTGTGATCTCGCTAAATGGTGTGGTGTACTCTTCATCGGTGCGTATCGGTGGTGACCGTTTTGACGAATCCATCATCAACTACGTGCGCCGTAACTACGGTAGCTTGATTGGTGAAGCGACGGCAGAGCGCATCAAGCACGAAATTGGCTCGGCGTATCCGGGCGATGAAGTGCGTGAGATTGAAGTGCGTGGTCGTAACCTCGCTGAAGGGGTGCCGCGTAGCTTTACCCTGAACTCGAATGAAATTCTTGAAGCGCTGCAAGAGCCGCTGACCGGAATTGTTTCAGCCGTGATGGTCGCGCTAGAACAATGTCCACCTGAGCTAGCGTCTGACATCTCTGAGCGCGGTATGGTGATCACAGGCGGTGGTGCGCTGCTGTGTGATTTGGACCGTTTGCTGACGGAAGAAACCGGCATCCCTGTAGTGGTGGCAGAAGATCCATTGACCTGCGTGGCCCGCGGTGGCGGTAAAGCGCTTGAAATGATTGACATGCACGGCGGCGACCTCTTTAGCGAAGACTAAGGTGATCGTGCCAACAAACAGGTTGTTTTCATCATGAAACCTATGTTTGGCAGAGGCCCGTCTCTGCAACTACGCCTGTTTTTCGCTCTCTTACTATCAGTCAGCCTTATGCTGGCTGATAGTCGTCTTGACGCCTTTGCTGGCGTTCGCTATTTCCTCAATACACTGGTTGCACCGCTGCAATATGCGTCGAACGTTCCAAGGGACACGCTAGATGCGTTGGTGACGCAGTTTCAATCTCACCGGCGTCTAGTGGCCGAAAATGAGGCGCTGCGTACGCAAGTATTGCGCCTTGAAAGTGATCAGTTGTTGTTAGCGCAAACAGAGCGCGAAAACCAACGCTTACGGGAGTTACTCGGCTCGCCGTTTGTTCGCGATGAGCGAAAAATGGTCGCTGAGGTTATGGCGGTCGACTCCGATCCCTATAAACATCAAGTGATGCTGGATAAAGGGCGCACCAATGGTGTTTACGAAGGCCAACCGGTGATCAATGAACACGGTGTGGTGGGGCAAATTGCCTATGTGGGCGCGCACAATAGCCGGGTGCTGCTATTAACCGATCCTACCCACGCGATTCCTGTGCAGGTAATGCGCAATGACATTCGAGTGATTGCCTCCGGACGGGGTTCGACAGCGTACATCGGCTTGGACAACATTCCGAGCAGTACCGATATTAAGGTCGGTGACAAGCTGGTCACGTCGGGATTGGGCGGTGTTTTTCCGGAAGGTTATCCGGTGGGCACGGTGACGGAGTTTTCGTTTGACAACAAACGGCCATTTGCTCAGGTCAAGGCAACGCCGGCGGTGAAATTTGATCGTCTCCGGTATTTGCTGTTGGTCTGGCCGACGCCTGAGCAAGCGGATCCTGAGCAAGATAGCGAACAAGCAGGCTCTCAACCCGAGGATGCCGTGGCATCTAACGAAAAAGGAGAGTCGCAATAGTGGCAAATTCAATTTTTCGCGGCCATCTGGTGATTTGGCTGACTTTTATTGCTGCACTTATCTTACAAGCAGCGCCTTGGCCTGGCGAACTCGCGCCTTTTCGGCCATCGTGGGTGTTGCTGGTGACCTTCTACTGGGTGCTGGCTTTGCCGCACCGGGTCAATGTTGGCACGGCACTCGTGCTGGGCTTGCTGTGGGACCTGATGTTAGGGTCAACATTAGGGGTGCGCGGTTTAATGATGGCGATTTTGGTCTATCTTGTTGCGCTCAACTTTCAACTTTTGCGCAACATGTCTTACTGGCAACAAGCGTTGCTACTGTCGCTGTTAACCCTCGCGGGAAAGTTGATCGAGTTCTGGGCAGAGTACCTCGTCTCTGACGTACAGTTTAATCCAGAGCAGCTCTGGGCAGGTGTGCTTAACTTTATACTGTGGCCTTGGCTTTTCTTACTGCTCCGCCGGGTGCGTCGTCGTTTTGCAATTCGTTAGAGGGATTTCATGAGCATTGATTTATATCTGGCGTCAGGCTCACCGCGACGCCAAGCGTTGTTGACCGATATGGGCATCAACTTTTCGCGGGTAGTGGTGGATGTTGAAGAACAGCAGAAAGCCGGTGAATCGCCTTATGCTTATGTGTCTCGTTTATCACAAGATAAAGCACGTGCGGGAGTCGCAAAAACCGGTGGTCATTTACCTGTATTAGGCGCCGATACGATCGTCGTCGATGGCGAGCAGGTACTGGAAAAACCGCGCGATGAAGCGGATGGGGCGCGTATGCTCAAACAGCTATCTGGCCGTGAGCATCAAGTGATGACGGCGGTGACCGTTGCCAATGCGATGAAGCAAGTGACCACTGTGGTGACGACACGGGTGTGGTTTCGTGAGTTGACCGATGACGATATTCGCGCGTATTGGCAATCGAAAGAACCTATGGATAAAGCGGGCGGATACGCCATTCAAGGCCTTGGCGGCAAGTTTGTCACCCGTATCGACGGCAGTTATCACGCGGTCGTTGGTTTGCCATTGTATGAAACCGAGCAACTGCTCAAGCAATTTATGGCCTGATCAATCGTCAGGCCCCTTTTGAGATGTCGGGGAAACCATGAGTGCGGAACTGTTAATCAATGTCACACCTAGCGAAACGCGGGTGGCGATGATCGAAGGTGGCAACCTTCAAGAAATCCATATTGAGCGAGAAGCGAAGCGCGGCATCGTAGGCAATATCTACAAAGGGAAAGTGAGTCGTGTCTTGCCTGGGATGCAGGCAGCCTTTGTCGATATTGGCTTAGATAAAGCGGCTTTTTTGCACGCCTCGGATATTGTGCCGCACACTGAGTGTGTCTCTGAGAATGAGAAGCAGCAATTTCAAGTGCGCGATATTTCTGAATTGGTACGCCAAGGACAAGACATTGTGGTTCAGGTGGTCAAAGACCCCTTGGGCACCAAAGGCGCTCGCCTGACCACTGACATCACTCTGCCGTCGCGGTATCTGGTCTTTATGCCGGGCGCGTCGCATGTTGGCGTGTCACAGCGTATCGAAAGTGAAGAGGAGCGCAGTCGTCTAAAACGTATTGTCAGTGACTATTGCGATGAGTTGGGCGGCTTTATTATCCGCACCGCGGCTGAAGGCGCGACGGATAAAGAAATGGCGCAAGATGCAGCCTTTCTAAAACGGTTGTGGAAGAAGGTCTTAGAGCGGCGCGCAAGGTATAAATCAAAATCCATGCTCTATGGTGAGTTGGCATTAGCGCAGCGCATTGTGCGTGATTTTGTTGGCACCGAGCTGGATTTGATTCGGGTCGACTCTCGTCAAGCATATGATACGTTAGAAAAATTCACCTCTGAATTTGTCCCCGAGCTTGCCGGCAAGCTTGCTTACTACGATGGTCAGCAACCGATTTTTGATATGTACGACACCGAAAACGAAATCCAGCGCTCGTTGGAACGTAAGGTGGAGTTGAAGTCGGGGGGCTATTTGATCATTGATCAAACCGAGGCCATGACCACCATCGATATCAATACTGGGGCCTTTGTTGGGCGCCGTAACCTTGATGAGACTATCTTTAATACTAATGTTGAAGCAACACGGGCCATTGCTCGTCAACTGCGTCTGCGTAATTTGGGCGGTATTATTATCATCGATTTTATCGATATGAGTACCGACGAGCATCGTCGTCGCGTGTTGCACTCGTTAGAACAAGCATTGAGCCATGATCGGGTAAAAACCAACATTAATGGCTTTACCCAACTCGGCTTAGTGGAAATGACCCGCAAACGCACGCGCGAAAGTATTGAACATGTGCTGTGTGGCGAGTGTCCAACGTGTGAAGGCCGAGGCTCGGTGAAAACGGTAGAAACCGTCTGCTATGAAGTGCTAAGAGAAATCACTCGGGTGAACCGTGCCTATGATGCCGACAAATTTGTGGTATATGCCTCGCCTGCTGTGGTGGAAGCTTTGGTAGAAGAGGACTCCCACTTAGTCGCAGAGCTTGAAGTCTTTATTGGCAAGCAAGTAAAGGTGAAATCCGAGCCTTTGTATACCCAAGAGCAGTTTGACGTAGTAATGATGTAATCCATGACCTGGGCCGCGAAAATTGGACGCTGGTTGCTAGCTGGCGTCGTGAGTCTTATTCTGTTAACCGCCGTTTTTATTGGCGGTTTGCGCTTTTTATTGCCCAACGTGGATATGGTGCGTGAGCCGCTACGACAATGGGTTAGCGAGCAAACGGGCTTTAGCGCGCGTCTTGGGACCATTGCTGGCCAATGGCGCAACCTTACGCCGTCATTGCAACTCAATCATGTCGCCTTGACCACCAGTGATAACAGCCCGCCGTTACTGACCGCAAACCACATTGATCTAAAATTTGATGTTTTTGCGAGCCTATCCCGCCGTCAACCGGTGTTTTCCCATGTTACTCTCGATGGGGTGACCTTTAACAGTGGTCAACTGCCCGATAAAAAAGATAGCACCGGGGTACGTGAGCGCCTTGAAGATTTGTTTTTAGCTCGCCTTGGCCAGTTCTCTGTCACCAACGCCCGTCTTGTTCTTGTCACACCTTCATTGGCGGCGCAGACGCTGAATATCGATAACTTGTTGTGGCGTAATCAAAATGGTCAGCATCATGCGCAGGGCACCATTGGGATTGCGGGGACAGAGCTGGAAAAAATCCGCGTCAATGCGGCCTTTACCGAGACCGATGGGTTGGACTCGCTCAGTGGTGATTTTTATCTGGCTAGCGAAAACATGGATTTGGCACCGTGGCTGATGAAGCGCTTCACGCCGTCAGTGACGATTGACAATGCGCGCTTAGATGCCAATGCATGGCTGCGGGTTGAGAAAGGCCAAGTGGCGAATGCCTTGCTGGGTGTCGATACTTTAGCTTTGACGTGGCGCGATCAGCAAGGGGCCTCGCAGCAATGGGCGATCAAAGACAGCCGCGTGCAACTGCAGGCAAGAGAGGACCAGCAATGGCGTGTGGATAGCGATGGGGTTTGGGTTCAGCAAGGGGATACCACGCTGCCGGCGCTCAATCAGCTATCTTGGCAAGGAAACGTGTCCAACTGGCAGCTGAATGCCCGTCACATCGACATCGCGGCATTACGTCCGTTAGTTGGATTGTTGAGCCAATCTGACCGTCAGCATCAACTGATAGACGCCCTTTCACCGACCGGTATGGTGGACTCGCTGGCAATGAGTCAGCCCCCTGATGCGCCGCTGCGCTATCAAGCCTCTTTCTCTGACATTCTCGCCAATCAATGGGGTTATTTCCCGGCCTTTGAGGGGTTAAATGTCACCGTGTCAGGTCAGGGACATCAAGGCAAGGCGACCTTAGCATTAGGGCAACAATCACTCCCCTATGGTGATTTTTTTCAAGCGCCGTTACCGCTTGAGCATGGGGAGGTGACGGTGCAATGGGCGGATCGTGGCGATACTTTGACGGTTTGGAGTGATGCGATTGCCCTCCAAGCGGCAGACTTGGCGGCGCGCGGCGCGTTTCGCTTAGACATTCCTGCACAAGGTTCACCGTTTCTGGCGCTCTATGCTAACGCCGATGTGCACGATGCAGGCCAAACGTGGCGCTATTTACCCATCCGTGCGATGCCAGATTCACTCACCGATTACCTCTCTCGTGCGATTCAAGGCGGGCAGGCGCAAGGCAGTGACATTTTATGGTTTGGCGCGTTAAATGCGTTTCCCTACCGTCAACATGACGGCGTATTCCAAGCGCGAGTGCCGCTGCGTCAAGGCGCATTCAGTTTTAATACCGCATGGCCTACTCTGACCGAATTGGATGCTGCGCTCTTATTTGAAAACGCACGGTTAACCATTCAGGGCGATCATGTACGCCTTGGCGATGCGATCAGCCGTCAGGTTCGCGCCGATATCGCGGATATGGAGGCGCCGGATAGCACATTAACCCTAGCGGCAGATTTATCCGCCACCGGGGATGCGGTCCGTCGTTATATGTTGGCGACCCCACTCGTCGACTCAGTGGGCGCGGCGTTGACGCACGTTCAAGTTAAGGGATTGGTAGATGCCAATTTAGCGCTCGATATCCCTCTCGACGGTAGTCAGCCGCACGCCACAGGTGAAGTGCGCTTTGCGGGGAACCAAGTGCTGATTCAGGCACCGTCCATGCAACTGGATAATGTCGCAGGTAGGCTGCGCTTTGACGATGATACCATCCGCACTCGGGCGCTGACGGCCCAATGGCTGGGCCAGCCCATCAAGGTCGATTTTGACGGACAAACCGATGCGGCAGGTTATCAGCTGGATCTTAATCTGGATGCGGACTGGGACGTCGCCCCTTTGCTGGCTCAACTGTCGTTACCGCTCGAGGATTATCTTGCTGGTGGTGCCCGTTGGCAGGCGACCTTGGGCCTGACGCTGCATGACATCGGTTTTGACTACCAACTGGGTGTTGATATCGACACCACGCCTTTGCAGTCAACATTGCCCGCGCCACTGGCTAAACCGCGTTGGTCAACCGGTAGCGCCTCGCTGGCGGCAACGGGCAACAGCGAAGGGCTACAAGGGCGAATTCAGTTACCGGCGGTTAGCTATCAAGCGCGTATTAATACCCAAGGCGATCGTCCCGTGATCACTGCAAGCCAATGGCATGTGGGCGAACAGCCCACCTTACTCTTGGCGACGCAAGGGCATCGGTTGGATATTGACTTGGCACAGCTAGATATAATGCCGTGGCGTGACCTATGGCGTGACGTGACGCCGCAATGGCCACAAGGGCAAAGTGATTTTCCGACCTTACCGGTGCCCACTAAAGTGAACGCACGCATCGCTCGTTTAGATGCCGACAAACTGAGGTTTAATCAAGTGTCTCTTGCTGTGCGCAAAAAGCCACAAGGATGGGACGCCTTACTCGGTAGCAATGAGCTTAGCGGCCGCGCCCAGTGGCCGACGGGAGGACGCTTAGCGATCGATGTCGATCATTGGCATATCAATATGATCGCCGATACCGCCGAAAACGATCCTAATGCGCCCCTGTTCGCACCGGTGGACAGCCGAGCCTCTGTCGCTGACAAGGCGCTATTGGCGGCGGTGCCATCCACCGATATATTGATCAAAGATTTATGGCTACAAGGCTATCGACTTGGGCGAGTTTCTGCATCACTCGACAAGCAAGAAGAACGCATAGACTTAACCTCATTGACCATCGAGAGCGGTCAAAACCAAGCGGCGGTAAGCGGCAGTTGGTTAATCGATGAGGATCAGCGCAATCAAACGGCGCTCTCCATACAGTTAAATGGCGATAGCACGTCGGATTTAATGGGGCGCTTTGGGGTCAGCGGTGGGATCCAAGATGCGCGTTTTACCTCGCAAGCGGATATCTCTTATGGGGGACTGCCGTGGCAAGCGGATATCACGAGTTTAAATGGTGAAGTCCGTGCCGATATCCAAGATGGTTACATCAGTGGCGTCGGGGGAGCGGGCAAACTGCTGGGCTTATTTAGCTTGGATTCTATTCTACGCAAAATCCAACTCGACTTTTCTGGCGTATTCGAAGATGGACTGGCGTTTGATGACATTACGGGCCGTGCGGTGATCACAAATGGCGTGGTCGTGACCGATAATATCCGCATGGATGGATTAGCAGGTGATATGGTTATCAGAGGTATCGCTAACTTGGTCAGCAACCAAGTCAACGCGGATGTGCGCTTTACGCCAGATATTACCTCTGGGATCCCTGTGCTCAGCGCGTTTGCTGTTACGCCACAAACGGCGCTCTACGTATTGGCCGTCACCACGGCGATTTCGCCGGTTGTGGATGTCTTTACACAGGTTCGCTATCAAGTCACTGGGCCGATTGGTACGCCTGACATYCGGGAAATTTCCCGTAATCAAGAGGCGCTAACCTTGCCCGCCGATGCCACGGAACGATTGCGCCAACAGGCAGAACAAGCCAAGGAGTGAGCATGATAAAAGTCGGCATCATCCAGATGAATTCGGGCGCCGATCCGGTGCAGAACATGGACGTACTGCAAACCAGTTTGCAGCGGTTGCATCAACAAGGCGTCAAACTGGCACTGACGCCAGAAAATGCCTTGGTATTTGGTGACAAACAAGATTACCAACGGCATGCCGAGCCGTTAGGACATGGCCCTATCCAGCGCCAACTGGCAGAAATGGCGCACCAGTTCGATATCTGGCTGGTGGTGGGGGCCTTTCCGATCCAAAACGACAATGGCCGTTTGAGTAGCGCAAGCTTGGTGTTCGACAATGCCGGACATTTGCGAGGTAGCTACGATAAGCTCCATATGTTTGATGTGGAAGTGGCGGATGCCCATGGACGTTATCGGGAGTCGGACTACTTTCAAGCCGGTGATCAACTTGCCACCGTGGATACGCCATTTGGTTGCTTGGGGTTAAGCATCTGCTATGACGTGCGTTTTGCGCCGCTCTATCATGCGTTGCGAGCGCAAGGCGCCGATATTTTAACTGTGCCGGCGGCGTTTACGCGCGTCACGGGACAGGCGCACTGGGAGGCATTGCTGCGCGCCCGCGCGATTGAAACCCAATGCTGGGTGATTGCTGCCGGGCAGTGTGGTGAGCACAGTAAAGGCCGTCAAACGTGGGGGCATTCGATGATTATCGACCCCTGGGGGCAAGTGGTCGCGTCACTAGGGGACGACCCCGGTGTGACGTGGGCGGAGCTTGATCTAAGCATCGGTGAATCCATTCGCCGTAAAATGCCGGTGCTCGACCACGCTCGGTTGCAAACCCAATTGAAATAGCGCACCCTCGGCGCATCATCTTTTTATCTTTGGCTAGCATAAATAGCCTCAACCAAGAGTAAGCGAATGAGTCTGGAACAGGTCGAAGAAACCTTATTGCGCCCTGCGGGGATCAGTGAGTCGCATCTCCAAGAGACACTGGCTCACCTGAGTGGTCGTCAAATTGACTACGGCGACGTTTTTTTCCAATCAACGTGGCACGAGTCGCTCGTCTTGGAAGATAGCATCATCAAAGACGGCTCGTTCAATATCGATCGAGGTGTAGGTGTACGCGCTATCACGGGTGAGAAAACCGGGTTTGCCTACTCGGACCAACTTAACGCTGATGCCTTAATGCAAAGTGCGACCGCCGCACGCGGGATTGCACCCAAAGGTGGGCAGGGTCAAGTCARTGCCTTTCGCACGGTTCGAGGTGGTCAATACTATGGCCCGCTTGATCCGCTCGGTAGCCTAACCCGCGAGCAAAAAATCGCATTGCTGAAAGAAATCGACAGCTACATTCGTGCTAAAGAGCCGCGAGTGAAAGAAGTCAGTGCCAGTATTAATGGTTTGTACGAGCAAGTATTGATTGCCGCCACGGATGGAACCTATGCCGCGGATATTCGCCCTCTAGTCCGTTTATCTGTGTCTGTGCTCGTTGAGCAGGATGGACGCCGTGAGCGGGGAAGTGCCGGCGGCGGTGGCCGTTATGGTTACGAGGTGTTCTTGCAAGAGCAAGACGGAAAAAGCACGGCGCTACAGTTTGCTGATGAAGCGATTCGTTTAGCGCTGGTGAACTTGCGTGCAGAAGGCGCCCCTGCTGGCACCATGCCTGTGGTGTTAGGCGCGGGTTGGCCGGGCGTACTATTGCATGAAGCGGTCGGGCATGGCTTGGAGGGCGATTTCAACCGTAAAGAATCGTCTGTCTTCACCGGCAGCCTCGGTGAGCAAGTGACTTCACCGCTTTGCACCATTGTTGATGATGGCACGATGGCGGACCGTCGCGGCTCGCTCAATATCGATGATGAAGGCGTGCCGGGCCAATATAACGTCCTGATCGAAAACGGGGTGCTTAAAGGCTATATGCAAGATAAGCACAACGCGAGCTTGATGGGAGTGGCACCGACCGGAAACGGCCGTCGCGAATCTTACGCGCATTTACCCATGCCTCGTATGACCAATACCTATATGCTGGGTGGCGACAGTACGCCGAGTGATATTATTGCTAGTGTTGAGCACGGTTTGTATGCGCCTAACTTTGGTGGCGGACAAGTGGATATTACCTCGGGTAAATTTGTGTTCTCGACCTCTGAAGCCTATTTAATTGAGAACGGCAAAGTTACCACGCCAGTGAAAGGGGCCACTTTGATTGGCAGTGGTATTGAGGCGATGCAACAAGTGTCGATGGTGGGTAATGATCTCGCGATTGACCGAGGCGTCGGCGTCTGCGGTAAGGCAGGGCAAAGTGTGCCGGTTGGCGTGGGTCAGCCAACGCTGAAACTTGATGCCATGACAGTGGGTGGCACGGAGTCATAAACAAACACGCCAGTGGAGAACACTGGCGTGAGGTTTTACAGGCTTTGGTCGTAAAAGCCTTTAATGTATTGGAAGATCTCGCGATAGGCCTTGGGCGGCTTGTTTTGTTGTCGCTCTTTTTTAGCCTGACGGGCAAGCTGGCGTAATCGTTGGCGGTCGGCCTCTGGATACTGCAACATCACATCGTTGATAGCGTCGTCGCCTTCATCGACAACACGGTCGCGCAGCTTTTCGAGCTTATGCAGCTCAGCACTCTGTTGCGCGTGCTTGTTTTGTAGCTTATCCAGCGCCGCTTGAATCGGCTCAGGGTCGCGAGAGCGCATGAGCTTGCCGACATATTGCAATTGGCGACGACGTGCTTCGTTTTTTAAGCGTTGTGCGTCAACAATGGCGGTGTATAAGTCGTCGTCGAGTGGAAACTTTTCCAACACGGCAGGCTTGAGCTTAACCAGCGCTTCGCCAAGCTCTTGCAGGGCGAGCATATCGCGCTTCATCTCGGATTTACTCACCCAGATGATTTCTTCCTCTTCCTCCCAAGGAGCAGGTTTATTTTTACGGCCCATGTTCAACCTCAATGAGAATGTGCAATGACACTTATGTTAACAAGAAACGCGCACAAACGCGGGCTTTTTTGTCACCGGCTCGCGTGGCCCCGTATTCCAAATTCGAATTTTAATCAGAAAGGTCAACTATGAGTGTAAAACAGCAGGTCGCGGAGCAAGAGCAACACCTACGCCAAGCCGTCAGCCGTGCGTTGGACATGGCCGCGCAACGCAGTGATGCCGCAGAGGTGGCGATCACCAAAAGCACAGGGATCAGCGTCACGTCACGCATGGGTGAAGTGGAGAACGTAGAGTTTAATCGCGATGGTGCCTTGGGAGTGACTGTCTACTGCGATCAGCGCAAAGGTAGCGCATCCACGACAGATCTGTCCGAGCGAGCGATTGCCAAAACGGTCGAAGCCGCGTTGGAAATTGCCAGCTATACCTCACCTGATCCCTTTGGTGGCCCAGCACCAAAACACTTAATGGCCTTTGAGTATCCCGATCTTGATCTGTTTTACCCTGACGAGCCAGAGCCCGATGCTGCAGCCGCATTAGCCATTGAGGCGGAACAAGCCGCGTTAGGTTATGACTCGCGGATCAAATTCAGTGATGGAGCCAGTTACGACAGCCATTACGGAGTCCGTGTGTATGGCAATAGCCACGGCATGCTAGGCAGTTATGCCTCCAGCCGTCAGGCGCTAAGCTGCTCGGTGATTGCGGAGAGTGCCAATGGCATGGAGCGCGATATGAGCTACACGGTAGCGCGCGATAAAGCCGATTTATGGACCCCAACCTCAGTCGGTATCGAAGCAGCAAAACACGCGGTAGCGCGCTTAGACCCACGTAGTTTGGCTACGTGTGAAGTCCCCGTGATGTTTGATGCCAGTGTGGCGACCGGCCTGTTTGGTCATCTGGTGATGGCGATCAGTGGCTCTGCGTTATATCGCAAGTCATCCTTTTTACTGGATAAAAAGGATGAACAAATCTTCCCTAACTGGCTCACGATCAATGAGTTACCCCACGTACTTAAAGGATCGGCCAGCTCGCCGTTTGATAGCGAAGGGGTCAAGACCCAAGACAGACGCATCGTGGAACAAGGGGTATTAAAAACCTATCTAGCGACCAGCTACGCGGCTCGCAAGCTCGATATGGAGCCCACTGGTCATGCTGGCGGTATCCATAACTGGTATGTCAGCCACACCGGCCAAGATGCTGATGCCATGCTGAAAACCTTGGGCACCGGTTTGTTGGTGACTGAGTTAATGGGGCAGGGGGTGAATCCGGTCACTGGCGATTATTCGCGCGGCGCTGCGGGTTTTTGGGTGGAAAACGGTGAAATCCAATATCCAGTCAGCGGCATTACCATCGCGGGGAATTTAAACCAGATGTTCGCCAATATTGTTGCTATCGGCACAGATATTGAGACGCGCAGCCAAATTCAAACCGGCTCAATCATTATTGATGCAATGAAAGTGGCTGGCGAATAATACCCATCACTTCTCCCTTAGGGCGCCGATTGGCGCCCTTTTTAGTTTACTGCCATGCTAATAGCTGTTAGTCGAGCAGCGAGGGAGCGAGGCATGAACACAAGGCCGTTGCGTGATCTGATTGGAGCGCGTGTATTGGGCGTGCTAGGCACGTATTCCACTCCAGAGAAGATGGGCAGTATGGCGGTGTCGATTTGCGGTGTAGAGCCGCTCAGTGATACCCGGTTGCGCACGATCTTTCCCAAAGGGCATCAATTGAAAGACGGTCAATGGGTCACGTTACATCTCGATAACCGCACCGGGGTGAGTGATTATGACGCCGACCTTAAGGTGTATCGTTTGTCGTTTAAGGGCAAGGTGATTGCCACATCCGCCTTTGAGGTCATGATTGATGCGCTCGAATATCAGGTGGCCTATGGGATGGGCGTGGTGAAGTCTTATCAAGCCCCTGATTATGCTTATCCGTTAGATACGCGTCGGACCGTGGCGTTACCCACCACACCTTTATCGCAAGTCCCGGCGATGGATGACAGTGAGTATGATAATAAAATCGGTGTGCTTTTGACTTATGCGCCGAGTCAGCCACATACGACGGTGATGGCGTTTTTATCGTCGGTCGAGGATGACATTTTCTTTATCACCTTTCCCAGCACTTTCAAATCGTTGCTGCTAAAACGCGACAGCCGCTGTTACTTTGCGATTGATAGCCGCGCAACCTTTACCTTTGAACAGGCGATTGAATGGAACTACAGCATTATTCGCGGCGAGGTTTATACCGTACCTAAACCGTCGATGATGTTTGATGAGATACGAGAGCGTTTTGTGGCGAAAAACCCGTGGGAAGTGGGCTTTTTTAGCCATCCTGAGGTGGAGATGTACCACCTGAAGGCAGCCAATGTGGTCTGCCCTCGGATGGCATTGGATTAGCGAGTTTTATTGGCTCATCAATAGCGCAATGAGGCCCACACCTAAAATCAGGCGGTAAATCACGAACGGTAACATGCCCACACGGGTGACCAGCTTTAAAAACGCATGAATACACGCATAGGCGCTGACAAACGAGACCAAAACGCCAACCCCAATGGGGGCAAACTCAACCGGCACTGGGCTGATGGCCAGCTGTAAGCCTAGATACGATCCGGCGAGGGTGATGATCGGAATCGACATCAAAAACGAGAACCGTGCGGCGGCTTCTCGGGTGTAGCCTAGCATCAACGCAGCGGTAATGGTGGCGCCCGAACGTGAGGTGCCTGGGATCAAGGCAAGTGCTTGAGCGACCCCGATAAACAGCGCACGCGATCGAGTGGTTTGATACTCATCGCATTGTTGACGCGCATGGCGGTCGGCCCACCAAAGCAGTGCGCCAAATAGCAAGGTGGTAGCGGCAATCACCCACGCTGAACGCAGGTAAAGCTCAATCAAATCTTTAAGAAATAGGCCAGCCACGCAGGCGGGAATGGTCGCCAATACGATCATCCAAGCCAATTGACTATCCCGGCTGTGTTTACCTGTGAACGACGCGAAAAAGGCACCTAACAGTGACACAACTTCACGGCGGAAATAGCCAATCACCGCGGCAAGTGTGCCGACATGAACGGCCACATCGAAGGCTAAGCCTTGGTCGGCCCAGCCAAAAATCTGCGATGGCAAAATGAGGTGGGCGGAGCTGGAAATGGGCAAAAACTCAGTTAATCCTTGAATAAGGGCAAGGAAAAAGGCTTCAAACATGTTCATGGTAATGATTATTCCTTCAAATACGCAGGGGTCTCGATAGGCCATAGTGGCTGGGCTTGGTCAAATTGCTGCCAAAGCTGCGCAAATGTTCGTCCATCCCCGGGGATTGCTTGATCGGGACACAGTTCAGCGAGCGGCCAAAGGGTGAATGCAAATTTATAAATATCGTTGCGCGGTAAGGCCGGTCCGCTGGACTGACACTGATCGCCAAAGGTCAATAAATCGATGTCCAAGGTACGATCGCGATACTTAACGTCGTCGCGCTGTCGCCCATATCGACTTTCGATATCGCGTATGGTTTGCCAAAAGGTTTCCAGATCGAGTGCCGTGTCGAGCTCAGCGATAAGGTTATAGAAATTCGGCCCTTCAAAACCGACGGGTTCGGCCTCAAAAATGCGCGAAAAACGGCAGTGTGGGTCTAAGGCTCGTAACGCCTTAACCGCGGCTTGAATATGCAGGTCGCGATCGATGTTTGAGCCAATACTGACTAATGCTTTTGTCACCGTGTGCCTCGCTCTATCACTACGCCAACATTACGCGCTTGGGCGACGGCGCCAGGTTTGGCCACACGCACTTTTACCCAGCTGACGCCAAATTGTGACTGGATTAGCGCGGCGACCTCTTCGGCGACCCGCTCGATGAGTGCACAGCGGCTGGCTTGAACATGTGCAATCACAGCCTCACTGACACTGGCATAATCCAGCGCTAAACTGACATCATCACTTTGGGCGGCGGGACGATTGTCGTGCGCCATTTCGATATCAAGTACCAACTTTTGTTGGATGGTTTGTTCCCAATCGTAGACACCGATGGTGGTCACAACGTCGAGTTGTTCTATAAAGACGGAATCCATGTTTTTTCACACTCCGTGACAGGTCGGATACCACTGTGGTAAGAAAGCCCGTATTATCGAGCTTATCGATTGACACTTGGATGCGCGATGCGTTCCGATCCATGTTGCGTCTAATCAAGATCGTGGGCGCACTATAGCAACGAATGCAGCACAAACTCTAGGAATTTCACATGACTGCACTGGCCATTGCCATCATCATCGCTGCCTATTTGCTCGGCTCTGTTTCCAGTGCGGTGCTGGTGTGCCGGGCCTATGGTCTGCCGGATCCTCGCGAACAAGGGTCTGGAAATCCGGGCGCGACCAATGTGTATCGCCTTGGCGGCCGCACGGCCGCGGCATTGGTCTTAGTGTGCGACATGCTCAAAGGGACGATCCCCGTTTGGCTCAGTTATCTTATCGGGATTAATCCGTTTTTGCTTGGCTTGATTGGCATCGCCGCCTGTCTTGGGCACATCTACCCGGTGTTCTTTCATTTTCGAGGCGGCAAAGGTGTAGCGACGGCGCTGGGCGCCATGGCCCCGATTGGACTCAGTCTCACTGGCTTGTTAGTGCTGACTTGGGGTGTGGTGTTGGTGATCACCGGCTATTCGTCATTAAGTGCTATCGTCACCGCCATTTTGGCACCGCTTTTCACTTGGTGGATTAAACCGCAATTTACGATGCCAGTGGCGATGCTTTCTTGCCTGATCTTATTTCGTCACTATGAAAATATTCGTCGCCTGCTCGATGGCGAGGAAAAGCCCATTGTACTCAGGCGCTGGCGGCGTTAACGGACGTAAAAAAAGCAGCCCAAGGCTGCTTTTTTGCATCATTTAGTCAAGGATGGCAAGGTATCAATCGGCCAGCGAGGCTGTGCCTTCACCCCCAGTCCCATATGCTCCCCGTTTTTGAGTCGCTGCATCCCCGCATAGGCAATCATGGCGCCGTTATCGGTACAGAACTCGGGACGTGGATAGAAAACGTCGCCGCCCAGTTTGCGCGTGAGGGTGTCGAGTTTGTCGCGTAAATGACGATTCGCACTAACGCCGCCAGCAACCACTAATCGATTCATGCCACATTGCTCTAACGCTCGCTTACACTTGATTGCCAGTGTATCCACCACCGCGTCTTGGAAGGCATACGCGATATCCGCACGGGTTTGCGGATCATTGTCATTGGCTGCAATGGTATTCGCGGCAAATGTCTTCAAGCCGGAAAAGCTGAAATCGAGACCAGGGCGATCGGTCATCGGACGCGGGAAGGTGAAGCGGCCGTGGGTGCCGTTTTCTGCCAGTTTTGACAATAAGGGGCCACCGGGATAATCAAGATTCATCAGCTTCGCGGTTTTATCAAACGCTTCACCGGCTGCGTCATCAATCGACTCACCAAGAATGCGGTATTCGCCAATACCCTTTACTTCGACCAACAGCGYGTGTCCGCCGGAGACGAGCAACGCCACAAACGGAAAGGGAGGCGGCGTGTCTTCTAACATAGGCGCAAGTAAGTGGCCTTCCATATGATGCACCGCTACCGCCGGCACTTGCCAAGCGTACGCGAGGCTGCGACCGATGGTGGCACCGACTAGCAGGGCACCGACCAATCCGGGACCGGCGGTGTAGGCCACGCCATCGATATCCGCCGGTGTCAGCTGCGCCTCTGCCATCGCTGCTTTGACTAACGGCAAGGTCTTTTTAACATGATCGCGAGAGGCTAACTCAGGGACAACCCCGCCATAATCGGCATGAAGCTTTACCTGACTGTAAAGTTTATGTGACAAAAGCCCGCGTTGATCGTCGTAGATCGCCACGCCAGTTTCGTCACACGATGTCTCTATGCCTAAAATTCGCATCATAACCTCAGGAAAACAGCCGATAGATTGAACGCTTAGGATAAATGAGCACGCTGAGCGTGAAGACCGAAGCGAGAAGACGTTGCCAGCACAGGCTGGCGGTGCGCGCAATCTTACATGGCTTGGAAGTAATTCGCCAGATGTGCTTTACAATGCCCCCCTATTCGGATTAGAATTTCGCACCATTTTTAATCAAGGCTGGCCAATAATTCGCCAGCGATAACTGATAACCCCTGAGGTGAAAGGCACATGCCAGTAGTTAAAGTACGTGAAAACGAACCATTTGACGTAGCATTGCGTCGCTTTAAGCGCTCTTGTGAAAAAGCAGGTATTCTTTCTGAAGTTCGCCGTCGTGAGCACTTCGAAAAGCCAACTACCGTTCGCAAACGCGCTAAAGCCGCTGCTCAAAAACGTCACCTGAAGAAGTTGGCACGCGAAAACCAACGTCGCGTACGTCTGTACTAATTTAGTCAGATTAGGTAGGTGCTATGGAATTGCTTGAACGTCTAAAAGATGCCCAAAAAGCGGCGATGAAAGCGAAAGACAAGACGCGTCTTGGTACGATTCGCCTTCTGATGTCAGCCATTAAACAGCAAGAAGTGGATACCCGTCAGTCATTGAGTGACGAGGACATTCTTGCGGTGCTGACAAAAAGCGTAAAGCAGCGCCGTGATTCCGTAGCCCAATACCAGTCAGCCGGTCGTGATGACCTTGCCGATGCGGAACTCGCAGAAATTGCAGTGATTGAAGAATTTCTTCCTCAACCACTTAGCGAAGCAGAGGTCGATGCATTGGTAAAAGCTGCCGTTGAAAAAACCGGCGCAGCCTCCATGCAAGACATGGGCAAGGTGATGGGGGTACTAAAGCCTCAAATCCAAGGCCGAGCTGATATGGGAAAAGTTAGCCAACTCGTGAAAGCGAATTTAAGCTAAGTTTTTCCAGACCTTACAACAAGCCGTGCTTTCCGTAATGGACGGCGCGGCTTGTTTGCTTCTCTCCCTATAAATTTCAGGTTATGGCAGGCAGAATCCCGCGCGCATTCATTGACGACTTGCTCTCACGTCTCGACATTGTTGAGATCATAGACGCACGGGTCAAGCTCAAGAAAAAGGGCAAGAATTACAGCGCCTGTTGTCCGTTCCATAACGAAAAAACGCCTTCATTTAGCGTTAGCCAAGAAAAGCAGTTTTACCACTGCTTCGGATGTGGTGTGCACGGTAATGCCATCGATTTTGTGATGGAATTTGATCGATTGGAGTTTCCCGATGCGATCGAAGAGTTAGCGAACACACTGGGTTTAGACGTGCCCCGTGAACAAGCGAATGGCGGGACAGCACGCCCCAGCATTCCCACGGACGATAAACGTCAGATTTATGAAACCATGGAAGCCATTGCACGGACCTACAGCAGCGAGCTGCGAACGGAAGCCGGACAGGTGGCGGTGGATTATCTCAAACAACGTGGTTTATCCGGTGAAGTGGTAAAACAGTTTGGTATTGGGTATGTCCCTGATCATTGGGACACCATTAAGCGACGTTTTGGTCGTAGCCAAGCGGAGCAACGCCAGCTGGTCACCGCCGGCATGTTGATTGAAAACGACAATGGTCGCAGTTATGACCGTTTTCGTGGTCGCGTGATGTTTCCTATCCGCGATCGCCGAGGCCGTGTGATTGGCTTTGGTGGCCGGGTGTTAGGGGATGGCACCCCGAAATACCTGAACTCGCCAGAAACGCCGATCTTTCATAAAGGTCGGGAGTTGTATGGCTTGTATGAAGTGATGCAACGTTATCGCCACCCTGAGCGTATCCTCGTGGTTGAAGGCTATATGGATGTGGTGGCACTGGCACAGTTTGGCGTCGATTACGCTGTGGCCTCGCTGGGGACATCGACTACAGGGGAGCATATGCAAACCCTGTTTCGGCAAAGTAGTACTATACTTTGCTGCTACGATGGCGATCGAGCCGGCCGAGAAGCAGCATGGCGGGCGATGGAGCAAGCACTGCCTTACATGACTGATGGCAGGCAGCTCAAATTTATGTTTTTGCCCGACGGTGAAGATCCGGATTCGATGATCCGCCAAGAGGGCAAAGAAGGGTTTGAACAGCGGTTGAATGAGGCACAAACCCTCTCCACCTTTATGTTCACCACCTTGCTTAAGCAAGTCGACACCAGCAGCCAAGAAGGCAAAGCCAAGCTTGCGAACTTGGCGGTGCCTTTGATTGAAAAAGTGCCCGGAGATACGTTACGCCTTTACCTGCGTAATACGCTGGGGCAGAAATTGGGCATCATGGATGACCATCAGCTTGAGACCTTGATCCGTCGCCAAGGACAGCCCGTTAAAGTACATGGGCAATCAGAGATTAAGCGTACGCCGATGCGTGAGGTAATTGCGTTACTGGTCCAGTACCCGTACTTGGGCCAAGAAGTACCGCCGTTGCCGTCAGCGGAGTCGATTGATTTGCCCGGTTTGGCGTTACTTAATCCGATCCTTGAGATCTGTCGAGCGCGCCCCAATATCACTACCGGTCAGTTGCTAGAGCACTGGCGGGGGACAAAACAAGAAGCCTTGCTGGCGCGGTTAGCCGGCTGGGATCTTTATATTGACGATGATAATGCGTCAGAACTTTTTTGCGATTCACTGGATAAAATACTCGCCCAGTGTGTCGAACAACAAATAGCCAAGTTGCAAGCGAAGTCAAATACCGTCGGCTTATCAGTCGAAGAGAAGCGGGAACTGATGCTACTGATACAGAGCCAGTCCGTTTAGAAAGTAGCCAGCAAAGGCGACATTTGTTAAAATTGGCGGTTTGCGTTTCCGCATACTAAATTCTTCACTCAGACCCGAAGTTGGATATCGTCTATGGATCAAAATCCGCAGTCACAGCTAAAGTTGCTTGTCGCAAAAGGCAAGGAACAAGGCTATCTGACCTATGCCGAAGTTAACGACCACCTCCCGGAAGACATTGTCGATTCCGACCAGATAGAAGACATCATTCAGATGATCAATGACATGGGCATTCAAGTGGTAGAAGCCGCGCCCGATGCTGATGAATTGATGATGTCTGAGACCGTGGCCGACGAAGACGCGGTAGAAGCCGCAGCGGCAGCGCTGTCCAGTGTGGAAAGTGAAATTGGCCGTACCACCGATCCTGTGCGCATGTATATGCGTGAAATGGGAACGGTAGAGCTTCTGACCCGTGAGGGTGAGATCGATATCGCCAAGCGTATCGAAGACGGCATTAACCAAGTACAGTGCTCGGTGGCGGAATACCCGGCCTCGATTGCCTCACTGCTTGATCAGTTCGATAAGGTGGAAGCGGAAGAGCTACGCCTGACTGACATCATCTCTGGGTTTATTGATCCAACCCAAGATGACATGGCCCCGACCGCCACCCACATCGGCTCTGAGCTGAGTGAGAAAGAGCTCGAAGACGAAGATGACGACGACGCTGATGACGACGACGATGATGATAGCGAAGAAGATGTCGGTATCGATCCTGAGCTTGCACGCGAGAAATTTAGCGAGCTCCGTCGTACGTATTCCAATATGGAAGCGGCAATCAACCAGTATGGTCGTTACGATGACCGCACTAAAGCGTCTATCGAAGAGCTGTCGGAAACCTTCAAGCAGTTCCGCTTGGTGCCTAAGCAGTTTGATCGTCTGGTTAACGAAATGCGCCAGACCATGGACAAAGTGCGTACCCAAGAACGCTTGGTAATGCGTCTGTGTGTCGATCAGGCCAAAATGCCGAAGAAAACCTTTGTGCAATTGTTTGCCGGTAACGAATCATCCGATGCATGGATTGATGAAGCGCTGTCATCCGGTAAGCCGTATGCAGAGCGTGTGGCGCGTTACGAAGAAGATCTGCGTCGTTGTGTGCAGAAATTGAAAATCATCGAAGAAGAGACGGGCCTGTCTGTTGAGCGTATCAAAGACATTAGCCGTCGCATGTCTATCGGTGAAGCGAAAGCACGCCGCGCGAAGAAAGAGATGGTGGAAGCCAACTTACGTCTGGTTATTTCGATTGCTAAGAAATACACCAACCGTGGCTTACAATTCTTGGATTTGATTCAAGAAGGTAACATTGGCTTGATGAAAGCGGTGGATAAATTTGAATATCGCCGTGGTTATAAGTTCTCAACCTATGCGACTTGGTGGATCCGTCAGGCGATTACTCGCTCGATTGCAGACCAAGCCCGGACGATTCGTATTCCGGTGCACATGATTGAGACCATCAACAAGCTTAACCGCATCTCGCGTCAAATGCTCCAGGAAATGGGCCGTGAGCCACTGCCTGAAGAGTTGGCGGAGCGCATGATGATGCCGGAAGATAAAATCCGCAAAGTCCTCAAGATTGCGAAAGAGCCAATCTCAATGGAAACCCCTATCGGTGATGATGAAGATTCACATCTGGGCGATTTCATTGAAGATACCACCCTTGAGCTACCGATGGACTCAGCGACGTCTAACAACCTGAAAATGGCGACCAATGACGTATTGGCCGGTCTGACACCGCGTGAAGCAAAAGTGCTACGTATGCGCTTTGGTATCGATATGAATACCGACCACACGTTGGAAGAAGTCGGTAAGCAGTTTGATGTTACGCGTGAGCGTATTCGTCAGATTGAAGCGAAAGCGCTGCGTAAGCTGCGTCACCCAAGCCGTTCAGAGACATTACGTAGCTTCTTGGACGAGTAAGCGGTAAGCGTTTTGTACTGCCCAATAGAAAGGCGAGCCAATGGCTCGCCTTTTTTAATCGCGGTCAGATTAGGTAATAAACAGGGTGGCGAGGCCAAGAAAGGCAAGGAGTCCAACCACGTCAGTAACGGTAGTTAATGCCATGCCACCGGCCAGTGCCGGATCAATATTGTATTTTTTTAACAGAGTCGGGATGGCGACCCCGGCAATCCCAGCGATAAATAAATTCATCATCATCGCACCGGCAATGATCAGCCCAAGCTCAAGATTCCCTTTCCATAGCACCACGACGCCGCCAATAATCATCGACCATACCAAGCCATTGATCAGTCCGACGGTGGCTTCTTTGGCGAGCAGCCAGCGTGTGTTGGAGTCACCAATGTGACCCACGGCTAACCCGCGAATGACCAAGGCAACGGTTTGATTCCCTGCTACACCGCCCATCGAAGGGACGATGGTCATCAATACCGCAATCGCTGCCATCTTATCAAGCGTGCCTTCAAACATGTTCGACACGGAGGCTGCGGTCAGTGCCGCGAGCACATTGATCCCCAGCCAGATACTGCGACGACGCGCACTTTTAAAGGCGGGCGCAAAGGTGTCTTCGTCATCGTCGAGACCGGCCAAGCCCATCATCGAGTGCTCGGCATCTTCACGAATAATATCTACCACATCATCGATGGTAATACGGCCGACAAGGTGATTATGTTGATCGACGACAGGGGCGGAAACCCAGTTACGACGCTCAAAGAGGCTCGCCACATCACCATCGTCCATGGTCACGCTAATGGCTTCATCCGGATCGTCCATAATGTCGACCACTTCCGTATCCGGTTGGTTAACTAACAAGGCGGCAATGGGTAGATTGCCAATCAGTCGGCCATTCGGATCAATCACATAAAGCGCATCTGTGGTATCGGGTAGCTCGCCTCGCATGCGCAGATAACGCAGCACGACATCCACAGTGACGTCGCCCCGAATGGTGACCACGTCGGTGTTCATCATCCCGCCCGCAGAGTCTTCCGGGTAGGAGAGCGCTTGCTGGATGCGGGCACGGTCTTGTGCGTCCATCTCCGCCAGCACATCTTGTGAGACGTCTTGAGGCAAACTACGCAGTAGATAAGCGACGTCGTCGGTTTCCATCCCTTCGGTGGCGGCGGCAAGTTGCTCAGGCGCCATACGCACCATGATGCCGTCTTTCACATCCTCAGACAGCTCATCGAGGATTTCACCTTGGTCTTCGGGATCCGTCAGTTGCCAGAGAACTAAACGGCCTTTGGGCGGCGAGGCCTCAAGAAGGTGGGCGATGTCTTCCGGCTCCATGTCTTCCAACATGCGGCGCACGCGGACAAACATGCCTTGTTCCAGCAGCTGGCTAACTTCTTGTAGCCGTTGGTGGGTTTGATTGCTTTGTTCTTGTTCTGTCGTTTCTGCCATAGGCAACATCCCCCATTGCAATGTCTGAAATTCTAACGCAACCAGGGGAGTCTGTCGCATGACAAATGGGTTGCGTGTCAGTATAAGAAAGGAATTGCGTGCTGGTCAGCGCAGTGGGCGGTTAACTTTCTTCGTCAAATCCGGCATCGAACAGCGCTTTTACCGCGTTTAAAGCCGGTTCGGCCTGTGGACCCGTCGCGGTGAGAGTGATGGTTTGTCCTTGAGCCGATTCCAGCATCAGCATCGCCATCACACTATCGGCCGTGGCGCGCTTATCGCCACTTTGCAACTCAATGGTGGCGTCGTAGGCTTGGAGCAGCTCAACCAGCTTCATCGCGGCCCGCGCATGTAAGCCCAGTCGGTTACGCACACACACATCCGTGTGCAGGGTGGTCATGACGATTGCTCCAAGGTGCGATGGCGAATTTGCACTTTTTCGCCAAGCTCCGTGAAATAGTCAGCCAGATATTGCGCTATATACACAGAGCGGTGTTTACCGCCCGTGCATCCAATAGCAACGGTAACATAACTGCGATTATTGTTTTTCAATGCGGGCAGCCAAGACTCAAGAAAGCCTTTGATTTGTGCAATCAGCATCGCGACATCGGGTTGCGCGGCGAGGAACATGCGTACGGGCTTTTCTAAGCCGGTATGAGGGCGCAGGGTCGGCTCCCAATGCGGATTGGGCAAAAAGCGAACATCAAACACATAGTCGGCATCGGCGGGTAAGCCATGCTTAAAACCGAACGATTCAAACACCATCACCAAATCGCCACTGGCGCGGCCCAATACCAGTGAGCGCACCGACTCACTTAAGTCGTGAATCGACAGCCCCGTGGTATTAATCACGCGGTCGGCATGTTCTTTGATGGGCGCCATTTGTTGCTTTTCGGCTTGAATGGCTTGCTCAAGAGACAGGTTTTGGCGCGACAGGGGATGCAAGCGGCGTGTTTCACTAAAGCGTTTAATCAGATCCTTGTCATCTGCATCCAGGTAATACAAGGTGACATCGCACACCTCCCGCAACGCGGTGAGGGTGTCAGCAATAGGCTCATTCGCGTTAGGCAAGTTGCGAATGTCCAAGCTGACCGCAATTTTGGCTTCGGCATCTTCTTGCGACGTGACGAAGTCGCGCAACAGATTCACAGGGAGATTATCAACGCAGTAATACCCGAGATCTTCGAGCACCCGCAACGCCACAGATTTGCCTGACCCCGAACGGCCACTGACAATTTTCAGCATCATAGTAGACTCCCGTCAGCCCTTACTCGTTATTGAGTCATGATATTGTACAGCTCTTGGTCCGAGTCTGCATTGCGAAGCTGTCGGCATAGCTGTTTATCATTGAGCTTTTCGGCGATGGCCGAGAGGGTTTGGAGGTGGTATTTACACTGTTCGTCCGGAACGAGTAGCGCGAAGAGCAAATCGACGGGGCGCTTGTCGATAGCGTCGAACTCAATCGGTTCAGCACATTGCAACAGCACGCCAATAGCATGGTCACTGTCCGTGATACGGCCGTGTGGAATGGCAATCCCTGAGCCGATACCAGTGGTGCCCAGCTTTTCACGACTTAGCATGCATTCAAACAATTGTTGCGCGTTGATCCCCAACTTGTCCGCAGCCACTTGGCTAATGATTTCTAGGGCGCGTTTCTTGCTGGAACAGTGGACGGCACTGCGTGTGCAGTCCACTGTGAGTACGTCTTTAAGTTCCATAGCTTAATGCTGTTTGAGCTTCTCTTTATGTTTACTCAATTGCTTGACCAACTTGTCGGTCAACCCATCAATGGCCGCATACATATCTTGCGACTGCGCCTTAGCATGAATCTCTCCATTGTTGACATGGAGCGTCGCTTCAGCAATTTGGTCGAGCTTTTGGATCGTCAACACAACGTGGACATTATTAATGTGCTCGAAAAAGCGCTCGAGTTTAGCAAACTTTGTATCCACATACTCGCGTATTGGTGGCGTGATTTCGACATGATGTCCGGTCAGGTTGATTTGCATACACATCTTCCTTCTGTTGAGGCGCCTAAAGCAGGCGCTTGCGCTGGTTTGACGGCGCAATACCGAGCGACTCCCGATACTTAGCGATGGTCCGTCGTGCAACTTTGATGCCTTGCTGAGCTAACAAGGCGGCAATTTTGCTATCACTGAGGGGCTTGTTGGCAGGCTCCGCTGCCACCAACTTTTTGATCAGGGCACGAATGGCTGTCGAAGAGCATTCGCCGCCATTATCCGTGCTCACGTGGCTTGAGAAGAAGTACTTCAACTCAAAAATACCGCGTGGCGTATGCATAAATTTTTGGGTGGTAACACGAGAGATGGTCGACTCGTGCATGTCGACGTCCATGGCGATGTCGTTAAGTACCATGGGTTTCATGGCTTCTTCGCCATACTCAAAGAAATCTTGTTGATGTTCGACAATACAGCGGGCCACCTTCAATAAGGTCTCATTACGGCTTTCGAGGCTTTTAATCAGCCACTTGGCTTCTTGCAAATGGGAGCGAATAAACTGGCTGTCTGACGGGCTACAGCCGTTACGACCATAAGCGGCATATTGCTCATTGACCTTAAGCTTAGGAACGCTATCTGGGTTGATTTGAACCACCCATTTGCCGTGGTGCTTAAACACGGAGACATCAGGAACCACGTACTCCGCTTCGTTAGTCACGATCAGATTACCCGGACGTGGCTCAAGACTATGGATCAGTTGCATCACGGCTTTCAGATCCGGCTCTTTTAGACGGGTATCTCGCATCAGTTGACGATAATCGCGGTTGGCGAGCAAATCCATATGTTGGGTGAGCACGGTACGTGCCTCATCCAGCCAGGGCGTTTCTGGGTTGTATGTGGCTAATTGGAGCAATAAGCACTCTTGTAGCGAGCGAGAGGCTACACCCAATGGATCAAAGTGTTGAACACGTTTCAGTACAGCTTCTACTTCGTCAAGCTCAATCTCCTCACTGCCCAAGCTTTCTAAGATCTCATCAGTGGTGACTGACAGGTAGCCTTGATCGTCCACCGCATCGATGATCGCCAAGGCAATGGCTTGATCCGTCTCCGAGAAGGGGGTGAGGTCGAGCTGCCATTTTAGGTAGTCGTAAAGGCTTTCGGTGGTTTCACCTTGATACACGGGGAGCTCGTCGCCGCCCGAGGCAATGCCAGTACTGCCGGTTCCCGCGCTATAGACGTCATCCCAAGTGGTATCCACCGGCAACTCGTCAGGCATTTCGTTTTTCTCGAAGGCGTCTGAGGTTTCTAACGTGTCGGCGCTGGCGGTGGCGGTTTCCGCGGTGTCGTTATCGTTACGCTCCGCGGCTTCTTGTTCTTGACCCTCGTCTTGTTCCAGCAGCGGGTTGGTTTCCAACGCTTCTTGGATCTCTTGCTGCAAATCTAGCGTCGACAACTGCAGCAGGCGAATAGCCTGCTGTAGCTGCGGTGTCATTGCGAGTTGTTGTCCAAGCTTGAGCTGAAGCGTGGGTTTCATAGGGGCGTTACACCTTTCCTTTTAGAACGACCAATGAGGTTAAAACGCTTGCTCTGGGATGCAGGGCAAGCGCTCTATAAATAACTATAGCCGTGATTGGCAGATTTTAGCGTGAGCGAGTCCACTATAGCTTGAACTGATCACCGAGATAGACACGTTTGACGTGCTCGTCATTCAGCACTTCATCAGGGGTGCCGTGCGCAATCAAGTGTCCTTGGCTGACAATGTAAGCATGCTCACAGACACTCAAGGTTTCACGGACATTGTGGTCGGTGATCAGCACGCCTAAGCCACGATCGCGTAGGTGTTCGATGATCTTTTTAATGTCGATCACGGAAATTGGATCGACGCCGGCAAATGGCTCATCAAGCAAAATAAATTTCGGGTTAGCGGCGAGGGCGCGTGCAATTTCGACACGGCGTCGCTCGCCCCCTGACAGCGCCATGCCAAGGCTATCGCGGATATGCTGAATATTAAATTCATCCAACAAATCTTCGGCTTTATCTTGACGCTCCTCTTTGGTGAGGGATTTTCGCGTTTGCAGTACCGCCATCAAATTGTCGTAGACGGTGAGCTTGCGAAAAATCGAGGCCTCTTGCGGCAAATAACCGATGCCAAGACGTGAACGGTTATGCATCGGCTGAATGCTAATGTCTTGATCGTCGATAAAAATTGCCCCTTCGTCGCGAGCGACAAGACCGACAATCATGTAAAACGATGTGGTTTTACCTGCACCATTTGGGCCGAGTAGCCCGACGATCTCGCCGGATTTCACTTCCAGACTGACATCGGCGACGACTTTTCGTCCTTTATAACTTTTCGCCAAATTGGCCGCTTTTAACGTTGCCATAGGGCCTCTTATTGCGATTCTGACTCAGATGGGCTTTTGGTAGTCGGCTGCAAGATGGTTGTGACTCGCTTATTGCTGTCACTTTCTGCGACCAATTGCTGCTTATCAATTTGATAGGTGATCACATTGCCTTCGACTTGATTACCTGCCTGTTCCAGCATGGCATTGGTCGACATTTTCAAAAACTCGTTGCCCACTTCATAGCGTAACTTATAGGCTTCACCGTGCAGCTTTTTACCATCATCCATGGTCTGATCGAAGGTCGCGGGTTTACCGAACGCTTCAATGGTTTCATCGCCTTCTTGGCCTTGAGGGCGGATCACGACCAGCTTGTCGGCCAGAATTTTAATGCTACCTTGGGTCAGCACAACATCTTGGGTAAAGGTCACCGTGTTGGTGGCCATGTCCAAATGCTGACTCTCAGATTCAATATAAATCGGTTGCTCAGTGTCGCTACTCAATGCCAATGAATAGTGCGAAAACAGCAACATGGCACCTGCCAGTGCTTTAACGAGGGGTCGTTTCATATCGGCCTTTAACATCGTTTAACAATTCCATCTGGTGGTTACCGAAGTTCCCTTTCACGCGTTGCCCTTCGGTTTGAAAGCCAACGCCAGTGATGGTGGTGGGACGGTCGGACCAAAAGTCTCGCGTGGTCAGGTCCAACGTCACGGTTTCGGTGGCTACCGAATGAATTTGCGCGTTCGGTAGCAAGTTAAAAATTCGCACTTTGCCTGTCATCGTTAGTATGTGCTTATCAGACAGCACCGCATAGTTAGCACTGATGCGCCACTCTTCGTCTTTGCCATTATGATAGGTCCACAAGACAGGCTCGTTAAAGTGGGTTTCATCAATATTGGCGTAGTGCTCTAAGTGCTCAGCGTCAACGGTATAGCTGCGTATCCCATCGGCGTTGTATTGCACGGTTTTAATTTTTTCACCGGTAAACAGAGGCTTTTCTGCGTCCGGCTCCACTTGTACTGTACGCTCCCAGACATGTTGAGAAAGCAGATAATAGCCGGTTAGGGCACACAGTACTATCAGCACCAGCATGCTGAGCCGCTGCATCATACGCTTAAGCCCTTATGCTGATCGAGCTCGCCTCGTGCTTCGAGGATCAGATCGCAGACTTCACGGACCGCGCCGAACCCACCACGGATTTGGGTCACTAGATCGGCACGTTGTTGTAATAGCGGGTGGCCGTCTGCCACACAGACCGCGAGGCCGACTTTTGCCATAACGGGCCAATCAATCAAGTCATCACCGATATACGCGGTGTGCTCAGGGCTGACGTTGCATTGCTGACAAAGATCGTCGTACGCAGCTAGCTTGTCACTTTGTCCTTGATAGACATGACGGACCCCTAAGGCGTTCATTCTATTTTCGACAATCTTAGACTGTCGACCTGTGATCACTGCGACCTCAATGCCAGCGTTCATCAAGGCTTTGATGCCGTAGCCATCACGGGTGTGAAAGGCCTTCAGCTCCTCGCCTTGATTGCCCATATACACGCGACCATCGGAGAAAACGCCATCGACATCGCAAATCAGTAGCTGGATCGTCGCCGCGCGTTCGAACAGGGTGGTGGCAACAGGGCCATATAAGGTGTCAGTCACAGGTGCGCACATTACATTACTCCGGCTTTCAAAAGGTCATGCATGTTGAGGGCGCCAAGAAGCTGGCCATTTTTCGCTACCAGCAGCCCGTTAATTTTACGCTCCTCCATGAGTTTGAGTCCTTCTGCCGCCAGCAGTTCCGGTTCAATGGTGATCGGGTTGGCGGACATCACCTCGCCAATGGCGGTGGTGTGTAAATCAATGCGTTGATCGAGTAAGCGGCGTAGATCGCCATCGGTAAAGACACCGGCCAACTGTTGCTCTGCATCGACCACGGCGGTCATTCCGAGGCCTTTTTCGGACACTTCCAGTAACGCATCGCGTACGGTGGCATTGTCTGGCACCACGGGTAAACGCTCGCCTTGATGCATCAGATCGCTAATACGTAATAGTAGTTTGCGTCCTAATGCGCCGCCCGGATGAGACAGGGCAAAGTCATCGGCGGTAAAACCTTTTGCTTGCATCAATGCCATGGCGAGCGCGTCGCCCATCACCAAGGTGGCCGTGGTGCTCGATGTAGGCGCAAGCTTAAGGGGGCACGCCTCTTTGGGGACGTGAATATTGAGATGGACCTTGGCGAGTTGCCCCATACTCGAGTCGGGGTTGCCCGTCATACAGACTAACGGGATCCCGAGACGTTTAATCACCGGCAGTAAGGTAAGAATTTCACCGGCTTCGCCCGAGTTGGAAATGGCTAGCACCACGTCGCCTTGATTGATCATCCCAAGGTCACCGTGACTTGCCTCTCCCGGGTGGACGAAAAACGCAGGCGTTCCTGTGCTTGCAAGGGTAGCTGCAATCTTACGGCCGATATGGCCCGATTTGCCCATTCCCATCACCACCACTTTGCCGGTGGCGTTCAAGATTAATCGACAGGCGGCATCAAAATGCTCGTCAATCGCCGTTTTGAGTTGTGCAATCGCATCTTGCTCAATGGTAAGCACATCAAGCCCTGCGCGACGAAAATCAAATTCACTCATCACCATGTCCGTTATGCGGCAGCGTTAACAAAGAGATAGCCTTGATAGGCGATATAACACATCAAAAAGATCGACCCTTCAATGCGATTGATACTGCGTGATTTGCCTAATGCGAAGATAAGTAGCATCACAGAGAGAACGAGCATGATGTAGTAATCCCGTCCCATTGCAAATTCACTGATCGGTGATGGGTTGAGCAAGCCCGGGATCCCCATCACCGCCAAGATATTAAACACGTTCGAGCCGATAATATTGCCGACAGCGAGATCGTCTTCCCCTTTCATCACGCCGGCAATCGAGGCGGCGAGTTCGGGCAGGCTGGTGCCGATAGCAATGATGGTTAAGCCAATCACCAAGTCGCTCATACCAAAGTATTGGGCAATGGTGACTGCCGAGTCGACCACTTGATCGGACGACAGCAATAGCAAAGGCAGACCGATTAAAATCCACATGACTGCTTTTAGATTACTGACATCTTGCGGAATGTCCGATTCCTGATCCGCCAGCATAGGATCGGTCCCGCCTGAGTCTTTGCCAATTTTGATCATGGCAAGGATAAACACCACGAATAAGACCAACAGGCCCACGCCTTCGAAAAAGCCGAGGTGGTTGTTCCACAAAAGGGCGCCGGCGAGCAAGGTGACCGCTAACATTAATGGTAGTTCGCGGCGCAAAATGATAGAGCTAATCGACAAAGGCTTAATCAGGGCGGTAAAGCCAAGAATGAGGGCAATGTTGGCAATGTTTGACCCTAAAACATTCCCCACTGCGGTGTCGGTTTTATCCGCGAGCGCGGCATTGGCCGATACCATCATTTCAGGCGCGGAAGAGCCCATGGCCAGAATCGTCATACCGATCACAAGAGGAGAGACGCCGTAATTTTTCGCGATCGCGGCAGCACCGAACACGAGTCGGTCAGCACTCCAAACCAGTAACACTAATCCCACAATAAGTATGGCAACCGCTTCTACCATGACACCTGTCCTTTGCGTTTTTTAATTGGCGTAAATGAGGTGCAATTCTGACGGCTAACGTGGCAAATGTGAAGCGAAAAGCCCCCACCATCGCCGTGAATGCGTCGCTTTTCATTCATGAACGGGAACTCGTTGGCACTTTTTCGGTCCATATAGGCCATTCTTCCTCGCTGGGCGGGTGAATGGCTATACTGCCATTATCAGGGCTATATCACGTCCTATCAGGCAGGGAGCGGGCGTTGCTTGTGTTAGCATAGGGGACGCCTTATTATCAGCCACTTAATTTTTATCCTATCTAACCATGAGAATGCGGCAATGGCAGCACAGAGCCTGATAGATATTAACGGGATGACATTCTCACGGGGCAGCCGGTGCATTTTCGATCATATTGATTTGCAGGTGCCGCGTGGTCAGGTGACCGCCATCATGGGACCATCTGGCATTGGTAAAACGACCCTATTACGTTTGATTGCTGGTCAGCTAAAGCCTGATGCCGGCGACATTGTTTTTGATGGCCACAATATTCCCACCTTAGGACGTCGTCGTTTATTCGATGTGCGCCAACGGATGAGCATGTTGTTTCAATCTGGCGCCTTGTTCACCGATATGTCGGTGTTTGACAATGTGGCCTTTCCCTTGCGTGAGCACACTCAGTTGGATGAATCCCTCATTCATACCATTGTGATGTTGAAGCTCGAGGCGGTAGGACTTCGCGGGGCGGCCGCGTTAATGCCCAGTGATCTCTCTGGGGGGATGGCCCGCCGTGCCGCGCTGGCGCGTGCCATTGCCCTCGACCCAGAACTGATTTTGTTTGATGAGCCGTTTGTGGGGCAGGACCCTATTACCATGGGAGTCTTGGTCACCTTGATTCGTCAGCTTAACCAAGCCTTGGGCCTGACCTGCGTGGTGGTGTCCCACGATGTACCTGAAGTGATGAGCATCGCGGACAAGGTCTATCTGTTGGCAGACAGCCGGATCATCGCCAGTGGCACCCCGCAATCGCTGCGTGATAATCAAGATCCTTGGGTCAAACAATTCCTCGAAGGGCACGCAGATGGCCCTGTACCATTCCGCTATCCTGCGGGTCAGCTAGAGCAGGAGATTTACCGGTGATAAAAACGCAGATTGCGGATGTGGGTCGCCGCGCGATGGGCGTGGCCGAGTCGATGGGACGCGCCACCTTTGTGATGACCGGCGCGCTGGTGGGCAAACCACAGCCGAGCAAGACCTTTCCGCTCTTGATTAAACAGCTTTACTCGGTAGGCGTTCGCTCACTGGCGATCATTATCGTATCAGGCCTATTCATTGGTATGGTGTTGAGTTTACAAGGCTATTTAGTGTTGTCCGACTTTGGTGCGGAAACCAGCCTTGGACAAATGGTCGCCTTGTCGCTGTTACGCGAATTAGGTCCGGTAGTAACGGCACTGCTGTTTGCCGGACGGGCTGGCTCAGCGCTGACCGCGGAAATTGGTCTGATGAAAGCCACCGAGCAGCTATCCAGCTTAGAGATGATGGCGGTTGACCCGCTTCGCCGCGTGATCGCACCGCGCTTCTGGGCCGGTGTGATTGCGATGCCGTTGTTGGCGGTGATCTTTATGCTGGTGGGTATCTGGGGCGGTGAGCTCGTCGGGGTAGACTGGAAAGGCATCGATCACGGTAGTTTCTGGTCTGTGATGCAAGCATCGGTCGATTTGGGTTATGACGTTGGCAACGCACTGATTAAAAGTGTGGTATTTGCTATCGCAGTGACTTGGATTGCCCTGTTTAACGGTTACGATGCCACGCCGACCTCGGAAGGTATCAGCCGCGCCACCACACGCACTGTGGTGCACTCTTCATTGGCCGTACTTGGCCTTGACTTTGTCCTTACTGCACTCATGTTTGGGAATTAATCATGCAACAGAGTCGAAAAACAGAATTTTGGGTAGGCTGCTTTGTCATCGCAGGGATTGCAGCATTATTGGTGTTGGCGTTCCAGGTAGCGGATGTTCAACGTTGGGGACGAGCGGATACCTACACCTTAACCGCAGAGTTTGACAATATTGGTGGCCTGAAAGTGCGCTCACCGGTCAAAGTCGGGGGCGTGACCGTGGGGCAGGTGACGGCTATCTCGCTGGATGCAGAAACCTATGTACCAAAAGTCACCCTACAGATTAACAGCAGTGCGGGATATTTCCCTGAGTCGAGCTCAGCGTCGATTTACACCGCAGGCTTACTCGGTGAGCAGTACATTGGTATTACGCCTGGGTTTGTCGATGAAGCATTAGGCATTGGCTACCTTGAAGACGGCGGTAAGTTAGAAGACACCAAATCTGCGTTGGTACTTGAGGACTTGATTGGCCAGTTCTTGTATAGCGTGGGTGATAAGGAGTAATCAGATGAAAAAGGTTTTGATCACACTGTCATCAGCGCTGATCGTGTTTGTCGCCAGTGTCAGTTCGTTTGTGCATGCCAGTGAGCCGGTGGACAAAACCAACCCCTACCGGTTGATTGAGCAAGTGGCTGACAACACCTTTACTCGCCTGCGTAAAGATCGCACCTTGTTCCGCGCCGATCCGGATTTGCTGCGTGACGTGGTCAAAGACGAACTACTGCCCTACATCCACACCCGCTATGCGGCGTCGTTGGTGCTAGGTGCGCAGCATTATCGCCAAGCTACCCCTGAACAGCGTGATGCATTCACCGAGGCATTCACCGAATACATGATTGCCTCCTACGCACAAATCCTGCTCGAGTACGACAACCAAGATGTTAACGTGCAACGTGACCAAGCCATTGGTGATGACGACAAGATTGTTAAAGTGCGCGTGGATATCACCGATTCCTCACGTCCGCCGATTCGCCTTGATTTCAGCCTGCGTAAAAATACTCGGACAGGAAATTGGCAAGCCTATGACGTAACGGCAGAAGGGGTGAGTATGATCCAATCTAAACAATCAGAGTGGAAAGCGCCGCTGCGCCGTGACGGCATTGATTCTGTGATTGAACAGCTCAAAGAGCTGGCGGCAAAACCGATTCGTCGCGAGGATAAACAGAAACAGGGCGAGTCATGAGTGTCGAGTTAACTACCAGCGGCGGGCAGCATTACCACTTGTCAGGACGGTTAGATCGTGACACAGTGCCCGCTTTTTGGCGCCAGCGTAGCCAGTGGCTACCCAATGATTCGGCGCTGAGCCTGGATTTAAGCGGGCTATCTCGCGTCGACTCTGCCGGCATGGCCATGTTGTTGCACTTGGATAAAGCCTTGAAAGAGAAAGGTCAGACCGTGCGCTACAGTGGCATGCCAGAGCAGCTCAAACTGTTGTTGACGCTAAGCAACATCGAGGCATTTTTTGACGATGCTGAGCATCAAGAAGGGGTTTAAACGTGGAAGCGAGCGAAGTTAAAGCCATTTTAGACGCGGCTCTGTCACTAGACGAGCTGCACGTGAAAGGCGACGGAAGCCACTTTGAAGTGGTTGCCGTGGCAGAAATGTTCGACGGGATGTCGCGTGTGAAAAAACAGCAAACCATCTACGGTCCGCTGATGGAGCACATTGCGCGTAACGATATTCATGCTGTGAGCATTAAAGCGATGACCCCCGCAGAGTGGGCGCGCGATAAAAAGCTGATGCAGTTGTAAGAGGGTCAGATGCAAAAGTTTCGAGTGACGGGCAATGGCCCGCTTAAAGGTGACGTGGCCATTTCCGGCGCGAAAAATGCAGCTCTCCCTATTTTATTTGCTTCACTGTTGGCTGAAGAGCCTGTTGAAGTGGCCAATGTGCCTAAACTGCGCGATATCGATACCACTATGGCGCTATTATCGCGCCTTGGGGCAAAAGTCAGCCGCAATGGCTCTGTCCATGTCGATGCTAGCGATATCACGGAACTGTGTGCCCCCTATGACTTGGTTAAAACCATGCGTGCGTCGATTTGGGCGCTCGGCCCTTTGGTCGCACGTTTCGGAAAAGGGGAAGTGTCTTTACCCGGCGGGTGTGCGATTGGTGCCCGTCCGGTAGATTTGCACATTAACGGCTTAGAGCAACTTGGCGCCACCATCACACTCGATGAAGGCTATGTACGTGCCACCGTCGATGGTCGTCTAAAAGGCGCCCACATTGTGATGGATAAAGTCAGCGTGGGTGCTACCGTCACTGTGATGTGTGCTGCCACCTTAGCAGAAGGCACGACCGTGATTGAAAACGCCGCCCGCGAGCCAGAAATCGTGGATACGGCGAAATTCCTCAACACCCTTGGGGCGAAAGTCAAAGGTGCAGGCACCGACCGGATTGAAATTGAAGGGGTTGAACGTCTTGGCGGCGGCGTACATGCGGTGGTTGCTGATCGGATTGAAACCGGTACCTTCTTGGTGGCCGCGGCGGTTTCAGGCGGCCATATTGTTTGTCGCAATACCTCACCGGATTTACTCGAAGCTGTGCTTCACAAATTGGAAGAAGCTGGCGCTAAGGTCACCACAGGCGATGACTTTATCGAGTTGGATATGACCGGTCGCGAACTGAAAGCGGTGAATGTACGTACCGCGCCGCATCCGGGCTTCCCAACCGACATGCAAGCACAGTTTACCTT
Organism: Salinivibrio sp. IB872; assembly: GCF_001995345.1. Classification (NCBI taxonomy): domain Bacteria; kingdom Pseudomonadati; phylum Pseudomonadota; class Gammaproteobacteria; order Vibrionales; family Vibrionaceae; genus Salinivibrio; species Salinivibrio sp. IB872. Next base: position 42,733 of record NZ_MUFO01000019.1, read on the forward strand.
GCTGAACTTGGTGGCAAAAGGGACCGGGATTATTACCGAAACCATCTTCGAGAATCGCTTTATGCATGTGCCTGAACTGCAACGTATGGGCGCACATGCAGAAATAGAAGGCAACACCGTGGTGTGTGGTGATTGCGATAGCCTCAGTGGCGCGCAAGTGATGGCCACCGATCTGCGTGCCTCGGCAAGCTTAGTGATTGCTGGATGCATTGCCAAAGGCGAAACCGTGGTGGATCGCATTTATCATATCGATCGCGGTTATGAGCGTATCGAAGATAAACTGCAAGCGCTGGGCGCGAAAATCGAGCGTATTGACGGCGAGTAAGCGCGTCGTACGATGAGTTAACGAAAAAACGCCAGCCTTGATGGGGCTGGCGTTTTTGTCTTTTTGAGGCGTCAGCGTGTGCTAACGATGCGTTGCCGTCGACTATTCGCCGCTGTCTGGCTCGTTCCCGACCGTCACCGGCAGGGTTAAACTCTCCCCATCGCGAATAAGGGTAATCGAAAGCGTTGTGCCAGGACGCGCATCGGTGACGATATCCATTGCTCCACGGGCACCTTTAACTGGTTTATCGTTAATTTTAATGATCAAATCTTGCGGCTGAATTCCCGCCTTTTCTGCCGGCCCGCCTTTATCCATGTCCGCCACCATGACGCCGCGCTGTTGTTCGGCATCAAGCAAGCGCGCCATCACTGGATTGACGTCACGACCATCGATACCAATGTAGCCTCGGATCACGCGTCCATCAGCAATTAATTTATTCATGATCTTTTCGGTTAAGCGATAGGGAATGGCAAAGGAAATCCCGTAGGTTTCCAGATCGGTTGCCTGTTGAAACGAAGCGGTGTTGATCCCCACCAGCTCACCGCGGCTGTTCACCAACGCGCCGCCGGAATTCCCTCGGTTAATCGCGGCATCGGTTTGCAGAAAGTCTTGGCGGCCATAAAAGCTCATTCCAGTGCGGCCCGTGGCGGAGATAATGCCGTACGTGGTGGTTTGTCCGAGGTTATACGGGTTACCAATCGCAAGAACGGTATCGCCAACGGCAGGTTGATAGTCTTGGTTGACCGGGATCACGGGTAAGTTTTCAGCTGGAACTTTCAGCACCGCCAGATCCGTGCGTTGATCTTTACCGACCATTTGCGCGGTAAAAATACGGCCGTCTTGCAGGGCAACAATCACCTGATCCGCTTTGGCCACTACGTGATAATTGGTGACCACATAGCCTTTGGCGCTCATGATCACGCCTGAGCCAAGTCCTTGGGTATTGAGCTGCAAACGGTCGCCGCGAACGTAATTGCGGGTATAAATATTCACCACCGCGGGAGAGGCGCGCTTGACCGCATAACTGAATGAAACCAGTTCAGGCTGCTGGACCTCATCAAAATCGGGCAAGGATGAAACACTAAAAAGGCCTGAGCGTAGATCAGGCACCGCAACCAAAATTAGGGCGGCAGTGAATAAGCCAATAAGCGTGGAGCGAACCAATAGTGCCAGCATAAATAATGCTATCCTCAACGAAGCCAACTGCGAGGCTAGAGGATAGCATTGCAACAATCGTTTGTGGAAATGCTAAGCGGTGAGCTTTGCACAAAAAATGCCTGCCAAGTGGCAGGCATTGTGCGTGATGCAAAGGCGGGATTAACGGATCACTAAATACAAGGAGCCGTTGTCTCGGGCGATATTCAGAGCCAGCACATTCGGCTTGTCTTCCAAAATCTTACGTAAGTCACCGAGGTTTTCGACCTTATGTCGGTTCACCCCGACAATCACATCCCCTTCGCGCAGCCCGTAGCGCGCCGCTAAAGACCCTTCTGCGACCGCAGCGACTTCTACACCGGCAGGATCGCCATCATGGTTTTTCAGCTCAGCGCCTTTCAATGCCTTATGTAGGTCATCGGCTTTGGCTTGCGTCTGGCTCGCTTCTTTCAGCGTGGTTTTAGCCGTGATGGTTTCGCCATCTCGGATCACACCCAGCTCAACGTCTTTACCTGCGCCCAAGGTCGCGATTTTTGCGCGTAGCTCGCCAAAGGTACGGATACTCTTACCGTTGACCGAAACAATAATGTCGCCGGCTTTTAAGCCAGCCTCTTCGGCGGCAGAGTCTGGCATCACTTGGCTTACAAACGCACCATGTTTGGTGGCAAGGCCAAATGCATCTGCCAACTCAGAGGTCAGCTCACGGCCGGTCACGCCCAGCATGCCGCGGCGTACCGAGCCATATTCGAGAATTTGGTCGACCAAGCTTTTCGCCATGTTGGCTGGGATGGCAAAACCAATCCCAACGTTGCCACCATTGGGGCCTAAAATCGCGGTGTTGATACCAATCAGCTCACCATTTAGGTTGACCAAAGCGCCGCCAGAGTTACCGCTGTTAATCGCCGCATCGGTTTGAATAAAGTTTTCAAAGTTTTCTAAATTCAAACCACTACGTCCGAGCGCAGAGATAATCCCTGAGGTGACGGTTTGACCCAGTCCAAAGGGGTTACCAATCGCGACGGCAAAATCACCAACGCGCAGTGCGTCTGAGTTAGCCAGTTTGATTGCGGTGAGGTTTTTCGCAGCGTCATCCAGTTGCAGCAGGGCAATGTCTGACATCTCATCGCTGCCAATTAGACGAGCGTCATATTCGCGGCCGTCTTGCAGCTGGACGCGAATTTGGTCGGCGTCGTCAATCACATGATGGTTGGTAACAATGTAGCCTTTGTCCGCATCGATAATGACGCCAGAGCCTAACCCGCGGAATGGGCGCTCTTGGACTTGCTCAGAAGGCATGTTGGGGCCAAAGAAAAAACGAAACGCTTCAGGAACACGTTGTTTCGAAACTTTATTACCCTCGACTGCGATACTGACCACGGCAGGAGAAACTTTCTCAAGCATTGGCGCCAAGCTAGGCATGGTTTGACCGCTCACCGCTTGAGGAAGTGCCGCATGGCTAGGAAGAGGAGAAAATGCCGCGCCAAGGGTCAACGCGGCAACACTAATCGCTAGTAAAGACTTTTTCATCATAGACTCACTCCGATTGTCCGAGTATGGATAAGAGTGGGGCCTATCTTAAAAAGTTCAATCCTTGATCAACTCGCGCGCGACTTTTCTTCCCCTTTCAATAGCCCAGAGCCAGTGTCAGAGTAATCGCGTGGCGGTTGGTCGCTGTCAGTGGTTTCTTTAATCTCGGTGATCTTGCCCAAGCGCTTCGCAAAAGGATTATCTTGCTCGGGTAAATTAGGCATCAGATCGGAAGACGTTTTTGCCATATGCTGATACAGCTTGCTGTAATCCTTCGAGATGGTATCGAGCAGGTCAGCACTTTGGGCGAAATGATCGACCAATTCTTGGCGATATTGCTCCAGCTCGTAACGTGACTTTTCCAGCTCCCTTTTTAAATCTTTTTGTTGTTTGAGGTCACGCGTAGTCATGCGGGCTATCAAAAAGCCAACCGCTACGCCGATGATGAGAAAGATCAGGCTATTAATCCAGGCCATAACTGCTCCTTGTAGTCACAAGTTGACCAACCACAGATACCATTTTCCCGCCTAAAAAGACAAGCGAAACGCGTCTGCTTGCTTCAACTTTAGCGCACTATATTGAGAAAGGTGAAGGTTGGTGATTGCTGCTCACTATACATGGCAATCGTCTGACGTGGTACTATCAAGGCAGGCGAATAACACGAGGCTTTCAAGGAATGACGCCGCTCGAACATTATAATAACGATCTGACCCAAAACGATTTTATCGAAGACCCCGCACAGCGCATGGCCGTTGAGAAACTCGATGCGCTCTACCACCGCTTACTGCACACACCTGTGGTTGCGCCTAAGCCAGACAAACGTGCTTGGCTACCATGGCGTAAATCGACTCCTGAGCCGGTTACACCGGTCAAAGGGCTCTATTTTTGGGGCGGCGTCGGACGCGGTAAAACCTATCTGATGGATACCTTTTTCCATGCGCTGCCCTTTGAAAACAAAATGCGCATGCACTTTCACCGGTTTATGCATCGGGTACATCAAGAGTTAAAAGCGCTGGATGGCGAGGCCGATCCGCTTTGGCAAATCGCGGACAAATTTGCCCAAGAGACGCGCGTTTTGTGTTTCGATGAATTTTTTGTCTCTGATATTACCGATGCGATGATCCTCGGCACCTTAATGGAAGCCCTGTTTGCACGCGGTATTACGCTGGTGGCCACGTCAAACATTGTGCCAGACGAGTTATATCGCAACGGCCTTCAGCGACAGCGGTTTTTACCTGCGATCGATTTAATCAATCAGCATTGCGAGGTGGTGAACGTTGACTCAGGGGTGGATTATCGTCTTCGCACCCTCACGCAAGCAGATATTTTTCATCATCCCTTGGGAGACAGTGCCCGTGCCAAAATGGACGACTACTTTCGTAAGCTCAATGGCGAGGGTGGGGTGCGCGATGATGTGATTGACGTGAACCACCGCGCGCTGCAAACCATCGAAAATGGCGATGGTGTCGCGCATTTTAGTTTTGCTGAGCTGTGTCAGTCCGCACGTAGTCAAACCGACTACATGGAATTGGCGCGTTTGTATCACACGGTATTGCTGGCCGATATGCCGCAACTTCAAGCTAATCAAGAAGATGCTGCCCGCCGTTTTATTGCTTTAGTGGATGAATTTTACGAGCGTAACGTTAAGCTGATCATTTCTGCGGCGGTGCCGATGGACAGCCTCTATGCAGGCGAGCGATTGCGGTTCGAGTTTGAACGTTGTCAGTCGCGCCTTATCGAGATGCAAAGCCACGAATACCTTGCATTGGCGCACTTACCATAGGCTGTTGCGCACCTGTTGGCGCTTTGCGCATCAAGCGATTGCTAAACAATAACCAGTTGCGCATTTTGGTGGGATTTTTTTTGAAAAAGAGGTGATTTTTTCTCCACTCTTCCCTATAATCCCGCAACCCACCGTTACTGTTGAAAGGCTTAGGCCGAGGGTACCACCACTCGAAGGGGTGTTGTATGGACTCTTAACAGTGGGAGCTTCGGCTCCTTAAGTGAAACTTATTAAATCGGGTAATCATTAGCATGAAAACTTTCGTTGCTAAACCAGAAACTGTAAAACGCGACTGGTACGTTGTAGACGCTGAAGGCAAAACTCTGGGCCGTCTGGCTACTGAAATTGCATCTCGTCTGCGTGGTAAGCACAAACCAGAATACACCCCTCACGTTGACACCGGTGACTACATCGTTGTTATCAACGCTGAGAAAGTTACTGTAACTGGCCGCAAAGCGTCTGACAAAATGTACTACAGCCACACTGGCTACGTAGGTGGCATTAAGTCAATCAGCTTCGAGAAGCTGATCGCGCAAAAACCTGAGCTGGTTATTGAGAAAGCCGTTAAAGGCATGCTGCCTCGCGGTCCTCTAGGTCGTGCGATGTACCGTAAACTGAAAGTTTACGCGGGTTCTGAGCACAAGCACGCGGCACAACAACCGCAAGTACTAGACATCTAAGAGGAATATAGCAATGGCAGAACAATACTACGGCACTGGTCGTCGCAAAAGCTCCGCAGCTCGTGTATTCATCAAGCCGGGCAGCGGTAACATCGAGATCAACAAGCGTTCTCTGGACACTTACTTTGGTCGCGAAACTGCTCGCATGGTTGTTCGTCAGCCACTAGAGTTGGTTGAGATGATCGACAAGCTGGACCTGTACATCACCGTTTCTGGTGGTGGTATCTCTGGTCAAGCGGGCGCTATCCGTCACGGTATCACTCGTGCACTGATGGAATATGATGAGTCTCTACGTCCTGCACTACGTGCAGCTGGCTTCGTGACTCGTGACGCGCGTAAAGTTGAGCGTAAAAAAGTGGGTCTGCGCAAAGCACGTCGTCGCCCACAATTCTCGAAGCGTTAATTTACGCCCGAGCAATATTTGCCTCAAAAAGCCTGGTGGTTACACCGGGCTTTTTTTATGTTTGCACCAAACGGCTTACAAATATATTTCCTTTCAAAACAGCGTATAAGCACGCATTTTCCAACATTTCCATTACCCTTTCCTTAATTCTGTGCACACCGCTCACATTTGTTACAAAAAGGTAGCTTTATCTTGTCAAAAAGTAGGGTTTTCTCTATCATCTAGCCGACGTAATAGCAGCTAAGATTTAATCGAACTGATCCCGGTCAGCCGTTATTACATATTCGTTTTTGAGTTAGCCGTACGCTCCATGGACGCAAAGGACACAATAAAAATCCAAGCGGGAGCACATGGGAGAATGTTGGATGAGCAATGCGCCAGTGAATACCGGCCGACGCCGTTTCCTGACTGCGACGACGTCAGTTGTTGGCGGTTTAGGGGCCGTAGCAGTTGCCGTGCCTTTTATTAAGTCCTGGAACCCAAGCGCCAAAGCAAAGGCCGCGGGTGCGCCAGTTGAAGTCGATATCAGTAAACTGCAAGACGGCCAGATGATCCGCGTCGAATGGCGAGGAAAGCCTGTATGGGTGGTCCGTCGCAGCCAAGCAATACTCGAAGAGTTGTCTACGTTTGAAGACAGACTTCGTGACCCCGCGTCTGAGCAACCTCAGCAGCCAGGGTATGCAACCAATCAAACCCGTTCTATCAAGCCAGAAATCTTTGTTGCGGTTGGTATTTGTACCCACCTTGGTTGTTCACCAACCTATTTGCCAGACAGCTTTAGCGAGCAGGTGAGTGGGGTGAAAGCCGGGTTCTTCTGCCCGTGCCACGGTTCCAAGTTTGATATGGCCGGACGCGTATTCCAAAGTGTTCCAGCGCCGCTTAACTTGGTGGTGCCGCCTTATATGTTCTTGGACGACAAGCGCATACTCGTGGGACAAGATGAGGGGAATGCGTAATGGAAAATTTCCTGAACTGGGTTGAAAAACGTATTCCAGCGATGAATGCGTACCGTAAACACATGACCGAATACCCTATGCCGAAGAACTTTAACTTCTGGTATATGTTCGGTGTGTTGGCCATGATTGTTTTGGTTAACCAAATTCTTACAGGGATTTGGCTAACCATGAACTATGTGCCGTCAGCTGAAGGCGCGTTCGCGTCGGTTGAATACATCATGCGTGATGTGGAATACGGCTGGCTGCTCCGCTATATGCACTCCACCGGGGCCTCGGCCTTTTTCGTGGTGGTGTATCTGCACATGTTCCGCGGGTTAATTTACGGCTCGTACCAAAAGCCTCGTGAACTGCTGTGGCTGTTCGGTATGTTGATTTTCTTGGTGCTAATGGCTGAAGCCTTTATGGGCTATCTGCTGCCATGGGGTCAGATGTCATACTGGGGCGCGCAGGTTATCATTTCGCTGTTTGGTGCCATTCCGGTTATCGGTGACGACCTCACCCTGTGGATTCGTGGTGACTACGTCGTCTCTGGCGCAACACTGAACCGCTTCTTTGCGCTGCACGTGATTGCGTTGCCAATTGTGCTGCTGTTGCTTGTTGTGCTTCACGTACTGGCACTGCACGAAGTGGGCTCAAACAACCCAGACGGTATCGATACCAAACTGCCAAAAGGCAAGATGGGCGACGATTACCAGTCACAGTTTAAGTTCCACCCTGACTACACCAAGAAATATGACATCCTCGATTCGATCCCTTTCCACCCTTACGGGACGGTGAAAGATCTGATTGGTATCGGTGTGTTCGGCATCTTGTTTGCCTACGTCATTTTCTTTAACCCTGAAATGGGCGGCTATTTCCTTGAGCCACCTAACTTTGAAGCGGCGAACCCGCTGAAGACACCTGAGCACATTGCCCCGGTTTGGTACTTCACGCCTTTCTATGCGATTTTGCGTGCGATTCCAGACAAACTGATTGGGGTTATCGCCATGGGTGCATCGATTGTAGTGCTGTTCTTGTTGCCATGGCTTGACCGCTGTCGCGTGCGTTCATACCGCTACCGCAGCAAGTTGCACTTGGCGAACATTGTGCAATTCGTGATTGCCTTTATCGCTCTGGGCATTCTCGGTGCGTTGCCTGCGACGCCAACTTATACCTTGCTGGCGCAGATCTTCAGCTTCTGTTACTTCATGTTCTTCGTGCTGTTGTTCTTCTACAGCAAAAATGAAGCAACAAAACCGCTACCAGAGAGGGTGACATTCAAATGAAAAAATGGATTGTAATGTTATGCGCGCTGTTGCCCTCTTTGGCGATGGCCGCCGGTGGTAATGTTCATTTGGACGATGCCAACAACGACTTAACGGACAAAGCCTCATTGCAACGTGGTGCCAAGCTATTTATGAACTACTGCTTTGGTTGTCACGCCACGCAATATCAGCGCTATCAGCGAGTGGCTGAAGATCTCAACATCCCGAAAGACTTGATGGAAGATAACCTCATCTTCGATAAAAACGCCAAGTACGGGGATTTGATGAAAAACGCCATGTCGCAAGAGTCTGGCGGTCAGTACTTTGGCGCTCCGGCACCTGACCTCACCTTGGTGGCGCGCGTGCGAGGTGTCGATTGGCTATACGCCTATTTGCGTTCGTTTTACGTTGACCCTTCTCGTCCATTTGGCGTGAACAACGTGGTCTTCCCTAACGTCGGTATGCCACACGTGCTCGAAGAGCTACAAGGGACACCGCGTAAGGTTTACGAGCAACGTATGGTTGACGGTAAAATGGTTGAAGAGTTCGTTGGCCTAGAATCTGATGGCAACGGCGAGCTCAGCTCCGGCGAGTACGACAATGCCGTGCGTGATCTGGTTAACTTCCTTGAGTATGCCGGCGAACCTGTGAAGTTAGAGCGCCAGCAACTAGGTTGGTGGGTGATTGGCTTCTTCGTGATATTCCTTATCTTGGGTTACCTACTCAAGAAAGAATATTGGCGCGATGTGCACTGATCGGTTAATCTAGTGTGTTGCTAATCCGCAATGGGGACGCTTTGTCCCCATTGCTTTCTATTGATATTGAACATCCTGGAGGGGTTGATGGCTGTTGCTGCCAATAAACGCTCGGTGATGACGTTATTCTCTGACGCATCTGATCTATATAGTCATCAGGTACGCATCGTCCTCGCAGAGAAAGGTGTCAGTGTAGAAATTGAGTTGGTAGATCCGAACAATCTGCCAGAGGACTTGGTTGATCTGAATCCTTATAACTCTGTTCCGACCTTGGTGGACCGTGAACTTGCGTTGTATAACGCAGACATCATCATGGAATACTTGGATGAGCGTTTCCCTCACCCGCCATTGATGCCAGTTTACCCTGTTGCGCGTGCGCAAAGCCGTTTGATGATGTATCGCATCAAACGTAACTGGTATACCTTGGTTGAAAAGATCAGCCACGGTAGTGCTGATGAGGCCGACAAGGCACGTAAACAACTGCGCGAAGAGCTACTGGCACTGGCGCCTGTGTTTGCGGAAAGCCCGTACTTCTTGAGTGAAGAGTTTAGCCTTGTTGATTGCTATCTTGCACCACTGCTGTGGCGTTTGCCTGTTCTGGGCATTGAGCTGGCAGGCCCAGGCTCTAAAGAAGTCAAAGACTACATGACGCGTCTGTTTGAGCGTGATTCATTTCTCGCCTCACTGACAGAAGCTGAACGTGAAATGCGACTAACGGGTCAATAATGTCTACATCAGAATTCTCGATGACACCACGCCGCCCTTATTTGGTGCGTGCTTTTTATGATTGGTTACTTGATAACGAGCTCACTCCGCACATGGTTGTTGATGCAACCTTGCCGGGCGTGCAGGTGCCGTTTGATTATGTCAAAGACGGTCAAATCGTTCTCAATATCGCGCCACGCGCGGTTGGTAACCTTGAGCTGGGTAACGAGTTCGTCAGTTTCAATGCCCGCTTTGGCGGACGTCCACAACAGGTCAATGTACCGATGGCGGCCGTGATGGCATTGTACGCTCGCGAAAACGGCGCCGGCACCATGTTTGAAATGGAGCCTGCGTATGCCTCGCCAGAAGATGAAGAGATGGCATCGGGAGCCTTTGATGAACTGAACATCGATGATGACGAGCCATCGTTGGTGTCGGTTGATAGCGTCGACGATCCGGAAGCGTTGCCACAAGCCGAAGAGGATGAGATCCCAACCGCCCCGGCGAAAAAAGGGAAACCGACCCTGACTGTGGTGAAATAACCGATCTCATCGCTGTTTATTGAAACAGCCCGATCGCTTGATTAGAAAAGCCAGCATGAAGCTGGCTTTTTTGTTGCCCTTGATATTCCTCACCAAGGGCTAGTCGGCACGGATAACGAGTGCTTAGTGATTTTCGGTCATGATCTCGCGAGAGAAGACCTTTTCACAGTATTTGCAGCGCAATTTGACATCTTGCTGCTCGGTTAACACTCGAAAGCTACTGACCACTGCAGGCTCACCGTGCGTGATACAGTTACTGTTCGGACAGCGGAACACGCCTTGAATCACCTCTGGTAATGTCAGCGGCAGCTTGGCGACCACTTGATACTCTTCGATTTGATTCACCGTCGCTTGTGGCGCATAAAGTGCCAGCTGGCTGGCTTGATCTTCGCTGATCACCACGTTTTCAATTTTGATCAAATCCTTGCTGCCGAGCGCGGAAGAGGGCAAGTTCAAGCCAATGGTGATCCGTTCTTCACTGCCATGCATCTGAAACAGGTTGAGGATCTTAAAGCCAATGTGCGCTGGAATATGGTCAATCACAGTGCCGTTGCGAATCGCTTCTACTTGTAGTTTGCTATCAGTGTTCATTAGGCGACTCCTTCCACTTGTTCATTTAACACCAAGGCCAATAGTGCTTCGCGCGCGTAGACGCCATTTTCGGCTTGCTCAAAGTAATACGCATGCGGGGTTTTATCGACATCCACGGTAATTTCATCCACCCGTGGCAGCGGGTGCATCACTTTCATATTGGGTTTCGCATCACGCAACATCGCAGCGTTTAGGATAAACGCAGCTTTGATATGGGCGTATTCTGACTCATCGAAGCGCTCTTTTTGCACACGGGTCATGTACAGCACATCCAACTCAGGCACCACTTCTTCAATACTGCTATGCAGGCTGTAAGGGTGGCCCGCCGCGGTGAGCTCATCGAGCAAATACTCGGGCATGGCGAGCGCATCGGGGGCGATATAAAAGAAACGGTTCCCTTCAAACTTGGACAAGGCTTGAGTGAGGGAGTGCACAGTACGGCCATACTTCAGATCGCCGACCATGGCAATGTTGAGGTTATCTAAACGGCCTTGGGTTTCATAAATGGAGAATAAATCCAGCAAGGTTTGGGTCGGGTGCTGGTTCGCGCCGTCGCCGCCATTCACCACAGGCACACCTTCCGAAAACTCTGAGGCCAAACGGGCCGCGCCTTCTTTTGGATGACGCATCACAAAGCCATCCACATACGATGAAATCACACGCACCGAATCAGCCAAGGTTTCACCCTTTTTACCTGATGAAGTATTGCCGCCATCGGGAAAGCCAATCACCGAGCCGCCTAGGCGTTGAATGGCCGTTTCAAACGACAAGCGTGTGCGGGTGGAGGCTTCAAAGAAGCAGCTGGCAATCACCTTGTTTTTTAGCAGCGTCGGGTTAGGGCGTGCCTTGAGTTCGCCCGCCGTGGCAACGATTAACTCCAGCTCGTCACGGCTGAGCTCGGGAATGGAAATAATGTGTTTGTTATACAGGGTATTGGCCATAACGCGAGTCCCTTTCTTTGCAGTGTGCTACAGGCAAAAAAAAACCTCCGAAACGGAGGTTTTTACGATCACGACCAATGCGGGTGCTGTCCCCCTGAGGGGCGGATAGCGCGCTGTTTGTGGGTGGAATAACAAACATATCGACTGGCCGTGTAATGAAATCTGGCCGAATTATACGCGCCTTTTTGTGGGGTGCAAGCAAAAGTGCAATCGTTTACGCCTGTGGTTTTACGAGTGTGGCGACCATCACAGCCTTGATGGTATGCATGCGATTCTCTGCTTGATCAAAGACGAGCGACTGCGCAGATTCAAACACCTCTTCAGTCACTTCTAGGCCATTTAATCCATATTGTTCAGCCACTTGCTTGCCCACTTGGGTCTCATCATTATGGAACGCGGGCAGGCAGTGCATAAATTTTACCTGAGGGTTTTGTGTCGCTTGCATCAAGGCTGGCGTTACTTGATAAGGCGTAAGCGCGGCCACTCGTTGTGCCCATGCCGACTCGGGCTCGCCCATCGATACCCAAATATCTGTATACACAAAATCACAGCCTTCCACCGCGGCAGTCTCTTCACTTAAGGTGATCGACGCGCCAGTGCTGGCGGCAATATCTTGGCAACGCGCAACCAAACGCTCTTCGGGCCAATAAGCTTTGGGTCCAATCAGGCGTACATCCATTCCCATTTTAGCGGCGCCTACCAGCAAGGAATTGCCCATGTTATTGCGCGCATCCCCCAAATAGGCAAAGGCGATTTGATTAAGCGGCTTGTCACTGTGCTCTTGCATGGTGAGCAGATCAGCAAGGACTTGGGTGGGGTGAAAGGTATCCGTTAGTCCATTCCAAACCGGCACGCCCGCGTAGGCTGCCAAGGTTTCCACTACATCTTGCCCAAAACCGCGATACTGAATGCCATCGTACATTCTTCCCAGCACGCGCGCGGTATCTTTGATGGTTTCCTTATGGCCAATTTGCGTACCACTTGGGCCGAGATAGGTCACCTGTGCGCCTTGATCAAACGCAGCAACCTCAAAGGCGCAACGCGTGCGCGTCGAGGTTTTCTCAAAAATCAGCGCAATATTCTTACCCTTTAGACGGGCAACTTCTTCACCATTGGCCTTTGCCGCTTTTAACATCGCAGCGTCGTCCACCAAATCTTGGATCTGCGACGGGGACAGATCTAACAGAGTGAGCAGTGAGTGTTGGTAGAGGTTGCTTTTCATATCTATCCCTGTTTATGGCTTATTTGTGAATATAAAACCACTAAAAATGTTTAATTATTCTTTTGGATGGTAAAGGGAGAGACGATGGGATGCAAGCCTATTGCCCCACGCAAGCGCAACATGTTGACCAAAAATCTATCATTCTGATGTTTTTCTGACCGGGAGGGGGCTTTTTAAACGACAGCTGACACGCCTAAAAAACCGGCGACAAACTCCGCGCGCCTTTTACCACCCCATAGCGTCTCAATGACAGAACACCGCTGGCATCGCGAGATACTGATTTTGTCCTCAAGGGCAACGACAAAAACGAAGGAGAAAGTGATGAAAGCACACAACAAAGCACTCACCCTAAGCGCATTAATGATGATGGTTGGTTTAGCCGGTCCTGCTATGGCAAACGATGAGCCAATGCAGCCAGCAAACGGACAGCCTGCTGTGACCTGTCCAGACGGAAGCACCGACTGTGATACCCAGCCGATGCCAGAAGAAGACAACAGCACTTGGCCTGCTGAAGAAGAGAACACTTGGCCCGCAGACGACACTAGCCAAGACCCTGCGATGCAGTAAGGCGAAGACAACCTAAGTAAGCAAAGCGTGAGTGCCGCCACATTGGCGGCGCTTGTTTTGGTTTTACCGCGCTAAGTGCTCAAAAAGCATACTGAATTCACCCCCCTTACAGCTAGACACCCTGTCGGGCATCCCCTATAATCCCAACCCACTCGGCCCCTTAGCTCAGTGGTTAGAGCAGTCGACTCATAATCGATTGGTCCCCAGTTCAAGTCTGGGAGGGGCCACCAGTTATAGCAAGGCGTAGCAGGTTAGTACCTACTACGCCTTTTTTGTACCTATCGATTTTTAGTCAAACACTTAGTCAAACAAGAACTCACTACTCTTGCTGTTTCGCATCAAAATAAATCAGGTGATAAATCGATAGCTCAAAACGTTGGATTAGGGGAGAGGAATAGAAAAAGCCCCAATAGCTGCGTTTGCAAGGGCTCCAATTGCCCAAGGAGCGCTCCTTCCATCAGGGCTTAAATTCGTTGGTGAGAGCAATAACCTAGCTTAGTGTTGACAGCTTGTGAGCATAAATGCTTACTACGTGAACACAAATGGCATATAGCCGATAGATCCTCCGAGAGGATTATGTGGACTATAGAAAAGTCCCAATGACTGCGTCGGCTTGGGCTCCAATTGCCCAAGGGGCGCTCCTTCCATCAGGACCGAGCCACAAAACTAGTTCTCAAACTAAGTCTTGTCAATCGCGACTGGTTTGGCATTTATTTGAAGTGACTATTGATCGAGATAGGGCTGATGTCCGCTAACCTAACCTTTCGCTGTGCCAAAGCATCCATATCACAAAACCTGTGCCATCTAACATTTTAGATAACAGCGCACGAAAACCCACACACGGCTTGATACACTCATCTGCAAATCTGCCAATACGATGGCGTGTTAGGTGCCGACAACTGATCGGCGGTAGCATGGCTAACCACTGGATGTTTGAGGCTCTTCACCGGATGTGGTGGAAAGTGTTTCTTTTCAAGTTTTCCGATTAATTGGACAATGAGGAAACACTCTGCACTTGAGCCCTGAATCAGATGAAAGATACAGCACTCTATCAAGCGATCCTTGGACTGACTCCGCCATGGACTGTCGACTCTGTCCAGGTGGATAAAAAGAGCCAGCGTATTACCG